>JAHEFD010000171.1 GCA_024640345.1 Woeseiaceae bacterium | reverse complement strand
GCGGCGTCACGCGAAGACCAGCAAAGCTGCTCTTTGGCGATCGTGGTTTTGCCAGACCCCGTGGGACCCTGGAGCAATGCGACACCGTTCGACTGTCCAAGTGCCGACGACAGGAACTGCAGGGCGTCATGGTGGGCGTTGTAAGCAACGATGAGCCCGGCGTCGGTTCGCTGGCCAAAAGCCCTGGTAACTAGTGAGGAGTCGCGCGTATGCATGGGTATTTTCTTGTTATTGTTATTTGGGACATTATGGCGCCAATGCAGCGTTACGCGTGGCCGAGATTCCATAATCTGGCTATTTAGGGCCGGATCATATGCCCTGACTATCCCGGCTTCGGCGCCAGGAAGTAAGTGTGCAATTCCTGTAGACAATGATTGGCGCTGGCTGCAGAATCCGCGCCTTTCCAGGCCGACCGGTCGCCAGCCTGGCCCCTGCGACAGCAGACTAAATCGGCGACCCAGACAGGCACATGACAGACACGACGCAAGACAGGCACGAAAAATTTGGCACCGTCCTGGGAATGGCACCGGGCGATGTCCCCGTCTATTCCTCCGACTACGATTCTGCTGATGAGACGGAATTTGCAGACAGACAGGCCTATCGGAGCTTCATCAATGATGTCTACATGGGGCAAAAATGGCAGTGCGTGGAATTCGCACGGCGCTGGCTCTACCTGAATCACGGGTATGTCTTTGACGACGTTGCGATGGCCTACGATATATTTCGCCTGACTTCGGTTCGCGTCATCGTCGATGGCAGTTCGTTGCCCCTGCGCTCATTTCGTAACGGGTCTCCGCGGCGGCCCGAGCCCGGCAGCATGCTTCTCTGGGATGAGGGCGGTACGTTTTCAACAACCGGTCATGTTGCGATTGTCACGGAGGTTCATGATGACTACGTCAGGGTTGTGGAACAGAATTTCAAACACGTTAGCTGGGCTGAAGGCCAATTATATTCGCGACAGATTGCGCGGATTGATTCCGCTCCCGGGGAGTACTGGCTGGAATGCACACTGGATGACACAACCATACTCGGTTGGGTTATGCAGACCGACGATAGCACCCATGCCGAGGTAATCTCGGAACTCGACAGCCGCCTGTTAAATCTGCAAATGCGTGAGCTCGACACAGGCGGGAAAGCGGATCAGGCGTGGCTGGATACGTCGAAGCCGGATGAAGCCGCCTACGTCAAAATGATGGAAGGGCATACCCTGGTAACAAATGCCGAGGACCAGGGTAAATATCTTTGCCTGTCGGAGACGGCCCAGCAGGAACTGAAACGTGCCACCAACGAGTTGCATGCGCTTTTCATGGCCGCAACCGAACACGTGCTGAATAACGAATCGTTACTGGAAAAGTTCAACATTCCGCGAAGCATCTGGCCACGTATCCAGCAGTCATGGAAAAACCGGCGAAACCAGGTTGTTACCGGCCGGTTTGACTTTGCCTTGTCCGATCGTGGCCTGAAGGTTTACGAGTACAATTGCGACTCTGCCTCCTGTCACATGGAATGCGGCAAGGTACAGGGCAAATGGGCAGAACATTTCGATTGCCGCGACGGTTTTGACGCGGGGCGTTCATTCCAGGAAAGACTCGTCAACACCTGGAAAAAGATTCACGTCGATGGCGTTCTGCACATCATGTGCGATCGTGACCTCGAAGAAACTTATCATGCACTTTACATGCAGCAGATAGTTGAATCTGCAGGCATACCCACGAAGATGATTCGTGGAGTATCCGGGTTGAAATGGAATGACGCAGGCGACGTCTGTGACCCGGATGGGACACCGATTAAATGGGTCTGGAAAACCTGGGCCTGGGAGACGGCGCTGGACCAGCTCCGCGAGGAATGCGACGACGACGAACAGGCAGTGCTCGCACACAGACCGGAGAGAGACCGGGATGCTGCGCCGCGCCTTGTCGATGTTCTGCTGCGCAAAGAGGTCATGGTGTTTGAACCCCTCTGGACATTGATTCCGAGCAATAAAGCAATCCTGCCAATTCTGTGGAGGCTTTGCCCCAACCATCCGTACTTGCTGAATTCCTCTTTCGAGTTGCGCAAGTCGTTAGTGAAGAGCGGTTACGCGGTGAAGCCCATTGTCGGTCGCGGCGGTTCTAACATCAGCCTGGTCAATCGCGCAAACTCAGTTGTCGCAGAGACGAGTGGTCAATTTGATTCGCGTGACCAGGTTTACCAGGAGATCTGGCGCTTGCCCTTAATTGACGATTTATACGTCCAGGTCAGCACGTTCACTGCTGGTAACGCTTACGGTGGCGCAGGTATTCGCGCAGATAAATCGATTGTCATCAATATGGACAGCGACTGCTTTCCGCTGCGCATCGTCCCCGACGAAAACCTGCTGGCTGACGCAGACTGAACGACCGCCTCAGGGCAAGCACCTGCCCGTACTACACAGCCCCGTTTGATATCTCTCGACCGCCAGAACCTTACGGCAACTCTTTCACCGTACGTGGAAAGGGTTCATCTCGCATCGCGGCGTGATAGAGAAAGCTGGCAAGAATGACTGCATTCTTTCGCAAATCCTCAGGTACAAGACGATCATAAACGTCCATGTTGGAATGGTGCGTCCTGGTATCGTAATCGAGCGGATCCTGGATGAACTGGAACGCTGGTAAGCCGGCCATATCAAACCCGACAGCATCAACGCCGAAGCTACTGTCGCTCGTCAGGGTGGTCATTTTCAAATCGCTGAACGGTTGCATCCACGCGGAAAAAATACTTCGCGCCTGTTCATTTCCGGAGAGGTATACGCCCCGGTATTGTCCGGTGCCATTGTCCTGGTTGAAATAAACCGAGAGTTTTCCGTGAGCACGAGTCGCCGATGTTGCGGAGCCGAAATGCTCTGTGACGTAACTTCGAGATCCTGTTTTACCGCCCTCCTCCCAGCTCCATAGTGCAGCACGAATCGTCCGCCGGGGTTTGACGCCAATCGCTTTCAGAATTCTCAGCGCTTCCAGCACAACGACACAGCCTGCCGCATCATCCGTTGCTCCGGTTCCCGCATGCCAGGAGTCAAAATGACCACCCACCATCACAATTTCATCGGCAAGGTTGGTGCCCCTGATTTCGCCAAGAACATTTTTGGCCACTGCACCATCTTCCAAAGCATTCACTATTTCGACTTCGAGCCGCACCGGGTGGCCTTTTTTGACCAGGCGATAGAGCCGGTTGTAGTGCTCGGCGGCGAGTGCGATACGGGGCAGCGCTTCTTCAGCGCTCGCGTAGGAACGGTCGAAACGACTACCTGGCCGGCCTGTAACAAAAACTGTTCCATCGCGCCCTGGCGCAGGGTCAACCACAACCGCGACACCCTCGGCTTTGTAGAAGGCTTCGATTTCCTGCGTAAAAGCTTCCATCTGCTCACGGGTTGGCGAGAGCGGATCAACGCGTTCTGCATCTTCAGCTTCGATAAACGACATGAGCCGCTCATCCCAGACCATGCCTGTCTGCCCAACGCCGAAAGGCGAGGCAAGCGTTGACGCAGCCTTGTTGACGAGCTCCTCGTCGGTAAACCGGGACGCATCAGCCTCGAACCGCGGGGGCAGCTCGACCGGGGGGCCGCTCAGAACTATCGCCCCTGCGAGTTTGCCACGGTACTGATCAAAATCTCCCGGTCTACGAATGATGGCCAGTTTGACTTCCTTCCTGAGCTTTCCGTTTGTTCCCGGCGTAAAAGCGTAGGGATAGCCGATAAGAGGTTGATAGTCCGGTTCGATCAAATGAATCGACGTGTAATCGTTATCCCAACTGGCAACTGTTGGCCCGAACGGTTCCGTGACAACATTGGTAAGCCCGAAAGAGGTCATCCTGGCCGTTGCCCACTCCTGGGCCCTTCGCATGTCCCGGGAGCCAGTCAGTCGCGGTCCGAGCACATCCGTCATTTCGAACGCAATATCCATCACCTGGGATCGCTGGAACCCCTCCTCCCTGATTTTAGCAATGACGTCCTGGTCAATAATCTCCTCGGCGCCCGGCGAACCAGCCAGGAACGTGAGGGACAGGAGAAGCAAAAGTGTGCTGTTGTTATTCATAGTGGTTCCAATATGCAGGGCACTTTGACAAAGCCGCATGCGTCAAAGACAGCTCGGGTGGGAATTCACGCAGCCTGCATATTAAGGACAGCACATGATTATTGGAAGCTTCGGACCAGCCGCGGTCTGTTCAACTCACACTTGAATTCGACCTGGCGAAAAGTGCCCGTGAA
>JAHEFD010000170.1 GCA_024640345.1 Woeseiaceae bacterium | reverse complement strand
CGTGAGCAACTGATCGCTGCCAATGTCGATACGCTCCTCGTCGTTTCTTCGTGTAACCAGGACTTTAATGAAGCACGGCTGGAGCGTTACCTCGCTATCGGTCGTGAAGCCGGTGTCATGTCAATCGTTGTCCTGACCAAGGCGGACCTTTGCGATGACAGTGCGGCTTTCGTTCAGAGAGCGGTGCGCCTCGCGCCTGGCCTGATCGTCGAAGCGGTGAATGCGCTCGATCGAGACAGCCTGGCTTGCCTCGATCCATGGCTTGGCAGTGGGCAGACCATTGCGCTGCTGGGTTCGTCCGGCGTTGGCAAGTCAACGCTAACGAACACTTTGCGCGGAGCACAGGATATCGCCACCCGGGCAGTGCGTGCTGACGATGACAAGGGTCGCCATACGACCACTTCCAGGCAAATGCATCAGTTGGCGGCTGGTGCCTGGCTGATTGATACGCCCGGCATGCGTGAGCTACAGCTGACAGATGTTCAGGCAGGGCTTGGCGATGTGTTTTCCGAAATTTCGGCCTTGGCGAAGGATTGTCGATTTGCAGATTGCAGTCATGAGGCGGAGCCAGGCTGCGCTGTGCTTGCGGCGGTCACAAGCGGGCAGGTCGACGCCGATAGAGTGGCGCGTTGGCGCAAACTGGCGCGGGAAGAAGCGCACAACAGGGAGAGCCTGGCGGAACGGCGTGCACGCGACAAATTTACGGGTCGGCTTTACAAAGCAGTACTGAGCGAATCGCACCGGAAGAAGGGGCGTGGTCCATGACACTGTCAAACCAGACGGATGACTAGGGAATACAACGATAATTGATATCCGGGTTCCGTTTATGTAGTTGCCACAAAGCCTGTTCGCAAGTGCCCTGTGTTTTGTACGTCCTGGCAGTACTCCTTACCCATGAATCCGGTCGCGCCTGTTCGAGTACCCAATCACAATTCCAGCAGACTGTCGTAACAGGAGTCTCAGGCGAAGGATTTCTCAACTGTTCCATTCTCTTGTCAATCAGCTCTTCTTCGTTGATGCAGCGATAGCCCTGGTGAGTATCTCGTTCCGAAATTCGCATCAACGCCTGTTCGCAGGCAGGCTCATCATCATAGGGGTCCGAGTTCCTGGTCTCCCAGCCTTCATGCCACTCCTGCATGATCCACTCGCAACCCCAGCAACGTCCGATATCTGCATCTTCGATTAGCTCACCCATGATTTCCGCGCATCCTGCCGCAGTGAGAAGTAACGGTGACAGAGCAAAGACCCGGCACCAAGGCGCCAATGTGATTCGAAGAAAAGTTCGCGGTGCTGTGTGGTCAGCTTGCGCCAAAGTGAACAGCCAGGATGTGCCAGGGTGATTGCTACCTTAGGCTAACCCGTGCTGCTTCACAATCAATTAGATGTTGCGCGTGGCCACCGCGGGTGGCACCGATGCGGCGCGTCGTGCCGGCTCCATCGCAGCGAGGGACGACAGGACCCACAATGCGGTAATACCGGCCGGCACGTAACGCCAGTCCAGTCTTGGCAGTTGATACGAAACCTCCAGCCAGTATGCAACGGCCACAGTCAGGACTATTCCGAACGTGGCGCCTGCTGTTGTTATTAACCAGTTCTCCAGCATGAACAGTTTGATGATGTCGACGCGCCTGGCACCAAGCGCACGCCGTGTGCCGATTTGCTTTGTCCTTTGCGTTACATGGAAAGAGGACAGTCCGATAATCACCAACCCGGTCAAACCAATCAGCATGATAATTACGATGGACAAAAGAATGGCCATGCCACGGTCTCGTCGGTAGCTGATTGACGCAATGTCTTCCAGTGATCTGACGCTTTTGATTACACGCCGACGATTGGATTCGCCCAATTTCTGCTCGATGACAGGCATCAAGCCGTCTCGCATTCCCGGCTCTGTCCTGATGACGTACTTGTTTGTCGTATCCGCCTGTTTGCCGGGTTGGATGACGCTGTTATTGAACTTGTTCCAGTTGACCCACGATCCATGCATGTGATCAATAATACCGACGATGGTCGACGGCTCCATCGATGACCAGTACACCGTCTTTCCCAAAGCATCCTCCTCACCGAATAAATCGTTTGCCAAAGCCTGCGTCACGAGAATAGATGGCGGCGCGTCATAATCTGACGTGGGGAAAATGTAATCGATTTCTTCTGGCAGGAAATTTCTGCCTCGGGATAGTTCGATTCCGAACGAATCCAATCCGTTTTCATCCCACAAATAGCGAGCGGTATTTACGGCCTCTACCGTTTCATCGGGCGTCGTACGCAGGCGCGTGCCCGAACCGGACCCACTCAGTGGAATCTGGTTGGATACGGTAGCTGCGATGACGCCCGGTATGGACCTGATCATGTCCAGGTCATTCGTGATGCTGGTGGCAACATCGAAGTCATCACCGAATCCGCGTACGTACGTGACGATGACGTTGTCGACGTCCATGCCCGGATCGCGATTCATCTTTTCGATACGTTGAACAACAATAAAAATTGAGTTAATGACGATTGCGAGCGTTACCGCGACTTGCAGGGCTACCAGCGCCGGGCCGGTTTTGCTTCTCATCAACGACGAAATCAGCGGACCAAGTCCCATGTCGATACTCCTATTGCGTTTTCAGCTGTGTGGCAGGCGGGATCTGGCAGACGCGCCAGGCAGGATAAAGACCTGCCAGCACGCCGCTCGCGATCGAAATTCCGATGGCTGTTAACGTCATGACCCAATCGAGTCTTGCCAGTCCGGGCGGTGAGTCATACAGGTATTCGATTCCCTGCAGCCCGGTACCCGCGATCCCCAGGCCGAGGAGACCACCCGACAGCCCGATGACGGCAACCTCAACGATTTGCTGATTGAAAATCGTCTTGCGGCTTGCGCCGAGTGCACGGCGAAGGCTAATTTCGCTCTTCTTGCCGACGAACTTCGTCAGCAAGAGCGCAATCGTGCTGAGCAAGCAAACGAGCAGGAACATGAAGGACAATCCCACGAGAACTCTTGTGTCGTCCGCTATGACCTCGTGATATTCCATCCACTCCGATACGTCGTAAATATTGTTGTTCAACGGTCGCTCGAAACGGCCAAATCTTTTCTGCTCATTTACATAGGCATCGAGGTGAGCAAGGTAGCTGTCAGCGTCACCAGCGCTCGCGAGCTCGACAAAATACTGCACCCAGACCGACTCTGAATTCAGCCACTGATCAAATGAATTAATCTCCTCGTCCTTCCAGCCCCAGTCACTGCCGTTCGAGGGCATCTCCATGTTTCTCGTCAGGCTGAACGGAATAAACATGTCATTGACTTCCTGGAAGCCGCCATTAATCGGATCATAGAATCGCGGAGTGGGCTCCCAGGTATCAATGACGCCGACGACCTGGAACTGCATACCTGACATGATCAGCCGTTTGCCGACGCTGTTTTCCCCGCCAAAGAGGCGTTCATTGAGATCTTTAGTCAGGACGACCACCGGCTCGGCCGCGTCATCGGCGGATTTGTCCCAGCCACTTCCGAACAGGAAGGGCACCTTAAACATTGGGAAAAAGTCACCAGTGGCGACCCGCGCCCCGGCTTCGAATGGCAGGTCGTCTTCGTTGCCAGGTTCGATGATGAGACTGGATTCGAACATCGCGACCTGGCGCCTTCCCCTGGCGTTCGCGAGCAGTCGCTCCGCATCATGATAGGTGACCTGGTGCGGAGCACGCTCCGGGTGATCATCATCAAATGGACGCAATGGGTCCCAACTGTCCATCGTGACTGCAAACAGGACGTCACTTTTTTCCGGAATTGGATCGCTGCTCATCAGGTAATACACAGTCAGAGTCGTCATGCTGACTCCAATACCGACCGCAAGCGCCGCGACCATGAGGCCAGTCATAATCGGGTTTCGCTGCATGCTTTTTAATGCGAGCTTCACGTTGTAGTTGAACATCTGGTGATTCCGGTTGGGTCAGGGGATTATGGGTTTATCGAGCTGCAACCTGGTGCTTTTATTGTTCTTGCGGTTTGGATGCCTGCGGGCAGAGAAAGGTTTGAATCAGGGTTCCTTTTTCCCGGCTATATCCGCCACTACAGCTAAAAAATTGACTGCAGAGAAAATCCCGGCAAACTAGGCCAACGCGTCGCATTCGCAGCAATTTGCGGCTTGTTGCAACTTCATCCGTGTTTGAATCAAGGTAATAGCGCTGTGTCACGAATTGTTTTTGTCTACTCGACTATCGACGGGCATACGCTCGAAATCTGTGAACGACTGGCGCAAGTCGCGGAGCAGGA
>JAHEFD010000013.1:16763-51309 GCA_024640345.1 Woeseiaceae bacterium | reverse complement strand
TTCCATCTTCGCGTCGTCGTCGAGGATATGGATGCCTACAATTCATTCCTCGACGACTTCATTTTCCGGCTGCCCGGGGTGTCGCAGGTACGCTCGGATATCGTGCTGAAAGAGATCAAGGTTGATACCGCACTGCCTTTCAGGATCTAGGCGCTCACTTTTTCCCATTCTTCTGTGGTCGCCACCATGGTCAGCACGTCATAACTCGCGACGATATCATCGTGCTGATTCGTGACCTCGGTGTCCCAGCGCACTTCTCCGTAACCCGAATCCTCACGCAGGGTCTTTTGCTTGCAGGTCAAGCGAACCTTGAGCGTGTCCCCGAAATTAACCGGCTTGGCGAATCGCAGGTCGTCAACGCCATAATTAGCCAGCACCGGGCCGAAATCGGGATCGACAAACAAACCGGCAGCAAATGAAACAATCAGGTAGCCATGCGCGACGCGTCCGTCGAAGAAGGGGTTCTTTTTCGCAGCCGCGTCATCCGTATGGGCGTAAAAATTATCTCCCGTAAATTCAGCGAAGTGATCAATGTCCGCAAGAGTTACTTCACGTGATGCCGTGCGCACGGTATCTCCAATTTCGAGTAATTCAAATGTTTTCCGAAACGGATGCACTCCGGGATCGATTTCGTCGCCTCCGCGGATCCATCGGTGGCCGATGCCGGTCAGTGTGCCAGGCGAGCCCTGGATCGCCGTTCTTTGCATGTAGTGCAGGACGCCGCGTATGCCGCCGAGCTCTTCGCCCCCGCCAGCACGTCCGGGTCCGCCGTGCACCAGGTGGGGCAACGGTGAGCCGTGACCAGTCGACTCAGCAGCGCAGTGACGATTGATGACGACCATGCGTCCGTGCCAGGCGGCAGAGCCGAGCACAAGTTCGCGGGCGACATTGTTGTCGTTCGTGACAATCGAGCCCGCCAGGCTGCCACCACCGAGGCGAGCAAGTTCGAGCGCCTCATCCAGGTTTTTGTACGGGAGGACAGTGCTGACCGGCCCAAATGCTTCAACAGAATGAACTGCCGCGGCTTCCAACGGACGCTGGCAGTGCAGCAGCGTAGGCATGAAAAAAGCACCTTTTCGTGCATCCGCACCAATCACCTCAAAATTGTCGTCGTTACCAAAAACGATATCGGCTTCTGCCGCCAGTTCCTTAACCCTCGCTCGAACTTCTTCCCGCTGCCCGTTACTCGCCAGCGCGCCCATGTCGATATCTTTATTCCCGGGATGTCCGACGCGAACTTTTCCGAGCGCTGCGGAGACTGCGCGCACGACGTCGCCCGCCATATTGTCCGGTGCAATGATGCGTCGAATAGCCGTACATTTTTGTCCGGCCTTGGTCGTCATCTCCGCAGTGACTTCTTTAATGAACAGTTCGAACTCCGGCGTCCCCGGTGTTGCATCCGGACCGAGAATCGTGGCGTTCAGGGAATCGGTTTCGGCAGTGAAATACACGGACTCTGAAATGACGCGCGGGTGTTGCTGCAATTTTTCAGCAGTGCTTTTCGATCCGGTAAAGGCCACGATGTCCTGGCAGGTCAGGTGGTCGAACAGATCGCCCACACCACCGCAGATCAATTGAATGGCGCCATCCGGCAATACACCGGAATCGACTATCCGCCGGAACATGAGCTCGGTCAGGTAAGCGGTGCTGGATGCCGGCTTTACGATCGCGGGCACGCCGGCAAGCAACGCCGGTGCGAGTTTTTCCAGCATTCCCCAGCATGGGAAGTTATATGCATTGATATGCACGGCAACGCCTGGTTTCGGGGTACAGATGTGCTGCCCGACGAACGTTCCATTGCGCGACAGGATCTCCGGAGGTCCGTCGAGAAATACCTTGTCGTTTGGCATTTCGCGGCGACCTTTTCCTGAATACACGAAAAGCGTTGAGATACCACCGTCAATGTCGATCCAGCTGTCACTTCGGGTCGCGCCGGTCTCCGTGGAAAGAGAATACAATTCCTTCTTGTGCTCAGTCAGGTATTTGGCGAGGTCCTTCAACATCAAAGCGCGTTGATGAAACGTGTACTCGCGCAAATTTTTACCACCAACACGGCGACCGTGATCGAGCATCGAGGCGAAATCCACGCCACTGCTGCTGATCGAGGCAACGGGCCGGCCATCCACGGCGCTCTTTAACTCCGCACCATCATCGTTTCCACTGACCCAACGGCTCGCCGCGAAATTCTGAAGTTTCATTGCTCGATTCTCATAGTCGTGGAAGCGAATAAGGGGAAGTCAAGATACACAAAAAAAAGCAAATTGAAAAAAATTGTATCGCGTTGTACCGTCATTGCTGCGGAAACGTTTCCGGCAGAGGCAGGAACAGTATGTCACTGAAAAGCGCAACGGGGCGCCTTGTTTCGGAGTTCTGTGCCCGACCGACCGTGCGTGCAGGCTCGTTGATTATTACCTTGTTTGGCGATGCTGTCCTGCCGAGAGGCGGAACCGTCTGGCTTGGCAGCCTGATCGCGGTGCTTGCAGAATTCGGTATTAACGAGAGGCTGGTACGCACGTCCGTCTTCCGCCTGGCGCGGGACAACTGGCTGGAGGTTGAGCAGATCGGAAGGCGCAGCTACTACAGCCTGACGGAATCAGGAATGCGGAAATTTGAGCAGGCAACGGCTCGAATCTACGGTGATCCGAAGCAAACCTGGACTGGTGAATGGTGCCTCGTAATGTTTGCCGACCTCGAAGGTGAGTCCAGGGAGTTGGTGCGGAAAGAGCTGGGGTGGCTCGGATTCGGTGCTATCTCGACTAACGTGCTGGCCCATCCAACGCCGGACATTTCCGAAATGCAGGAAACGCTGCAACGCGCTGCCGTGGACCGAAATGTCGTTGTCATGAGAGGGACGACATTAGACGAGAAGCAGGATAAGAAAATGCGCGCGCTCGTCCGCAAGAGTTGGAACCTGGACGAGCTGGATCATCGATACCGGGGGTTCATCCGGCAATTTGATCCTGTATTTCGAGCGGCGCAAAAGAGCCGGCGGCCCGATGAATACCTGTCGTTTCAGATTCGAACACTTTTAATTCACGAATACCGCAGCATACTGTTGCGCGACCCCTTGTTGCCTGCGGAAATGCTCCCTCGCGGCTGGAGTGGCGCAAAGGCATATCGTCTGTGCCGGAACCTTTATCGCCGCATTTACCTGCCCGCTGATAAATTCATCACCACCAGGTTCGAAACCCCTGGCGGTGAGTTGCCAGAGACCACCACGGAGTTTTTTGCGCGCTTCGGTGGACTGAAATAGAGAGAGAATTCCCATGAATGAAATCGAGCTCGCAAAACGTTGCGGTGAAACAATGTGGAGCGAGGATCATGCTTCGCAGGAACTCGGCATGAGTGTTGAGATATCGGGTCCGGGCGCCGCAGAAGCACGCTTTGAAGTTCGCCGTAACATGGTCAATGGGCACGGCGTATGCCATGGCGGCTACCTGTTTACGCTGGCTGACTCCGCTTTTGCGTTCGCCTGCAATACCTACGACCGGGTGACATTTGCGGCGAGTGCTTCGATCGAGTTCGTCAGACCGGCGCATCTCGGAGATAAGCTGGTCGCAACTGCATGCGAGGCGAGTCGGGGTGGCAGGACAGGGGTTTACGACATTTCGGTGAAGAATCAGAACAATGACCTGGTCGCCATATTCCGTGGGCGTTCATACGCCACGGGTGAAGCCATATTGCCGAAGTGATACGGAATTTATTGAATATCGAAAAATAATGTGACAGATTGGCCGGAGATATTCGCCATTTCAGGGGCAAGAGATGTACACCCAGGGTCTCGATCAAAAAGCCACCCAGGCAGAAGTTCGACAGTCTGAATCAGAGCAGGAAATGGCCGCGTTTCAGAGGCGAGTTGATGCGGAAGAGAAAATCGAAGCCAAGGACTGGATGCCCGACGCCTATCGACGCACGCTGGTAAGGCAGATTTCCCAGCATGCACATTCTGAAATCATCGGCATGCAACCGGAAGGAAACTGGCTGACGAGGGCGCCCACGCTCCGTCGCAAATCCATTCTTCTTGCCAAGGTCCAGGACGAAGCAGGACATGGATTGTATCTTTACAGTGCAGCGGAGACGCTGGGGGTTTCCCGAGGTCAGATGGTCTCCGACCTCCTGTGTGGCAAGGCGAAGTACTCGAGTATTTTTAATTATCCTACGCTGACATGGGCCGACATCGGCGCGATCGGTTGGCTGGTCGATGGTGCCGCCATCATGAACCAGATTCCGCTTTGCCGCTGTTCCTATGGCCCGTACGCGAGGGCGATGATTCGTGTATGCAAGGAAGAAAGTTTCCATCAACGCCAGGGCTACGAAATCATGGTTGAACTCTGTCGCGGCAGCGACGAGCAAAAGGCGATGGCGCAGGACGCCCTCAATCGATGGTGGTGGCCATCACTCATGATGTTCGGTCCGAACGACAGTGAATCGAAACATTCGGCGCAATCAATGGCATGGAAGATAAAACGATTCTCCAACGATGAGTTGCGACAGAAGTTCGTGGACGTGACCGTCCCGCAAGCCGAGTTTATCGGACTCAGGATGCCTGACGACGCACTGGCGTATGACGAAACAACCGGGCATTACGCCTTTGGTGAAATTGACTGGCAGGAATTCCTGGACGTATTAGCCGGAAACGGCCCCTGTAATCGCGAACGAATGCGGACGCGGCAGGAGGCACAAGACAACGGGACATGGGTTCGAGTGGCGGCTAAAGCCTATGCAGACAAGCATGCGGCCAGGGTTGCTGCTTAAGCAATTGGACAGTGAAATGACAAAACAGGACTGGCCTCTTTACGAGGTATTCATTCGTACAAAGGCTGGGTTAAGCCATCGCCACGCGGGTAGTGTGCACGCTCCCGACGACGAAATGGCGCTGGATCATGCCCGGGATGTTTACACGCGACGTAACGAAGGCGTAAGCATCTGGGTTGTCCGGTCGAGCGCCATCGTGGCGTCCGATCCCGAGGAGACGGCCGCTTTTTTTGAGCCGGCAAAAGACAAGATCTATCGGCACCCTACCTTTTACGAGATTCCGGATGGCGTGGAAAACATTTAGGAAGCCGTGGCAATGAGCAAAGAAGAGGCGCTCTACCGGTACGTGTTGCGGCTTGGTGACAATGCCCTGGTTCTCGCGCAGCGACTGATTGAATTAGTCGCGCACGGCCCCGAACTTGAAGAGGAAATGGCGAATGCCAATTTTGCGCTGGATTACCTGGGCCAGGCGCGAATGTTCTATTCCTATGCAGGCGAGGTCGAAGGGGAAGGTCGCGGCGAGGATTATTTCGCGTTCATGCGGGGTGAACGGGAATTTGCAAATTTCCTGCTCCTTGAGCAACCGAATGGCCACTTTGGCGATACGATTGCGCGGTCGGTGCTTTTCGAGAACTACTACCTGTTGCAACTGGAAGCACTGACCCGGTGCATTGACTCGCGCCTCGCCGAAATTGCGGCACGATCGGTCAAGGAAATTCGTTATCACCAGCGCCATGACTCCCAGTGGCTTGTGCGCCTGGGTGATGGAACGCCGGAAAGTCACGAGCGTATACAACAGTCAATCAATGATCTCTGGCCATTCACCGGTGAAATGTTCCTCGGCGACGAAGTCGACACCGTTATCCGCGAAAAGTACAACGGTCCCGATCTCGGGGTACTCAAGACAGCCTGGGAACTGCGAACACTCGGAACTCTGAAAGAAGCCACTCTTCACGTGCCGGACGACCAGTGGATGCACAGCGGCGGTCGTGAGGGTCGTCACACAGAGCACTTTGGGCCTCTGATTGCTGAGATGCAGTACATGCAGCGAAGCTACCCGGGCCTGAACTGGTAGCGTCCGATGGCGGAAACGATCGCGAATTTGTATTCGGAAACAGAGATCTGGAAATGGCTCGGCGAAGTGCCGGACCCCGAAATTCCGGTCGTCAGTGTTATTGATCTCGGCATCGTCCGCAAAGTCACTGTTATCGGTGGTGGTGTCATCGTCGATGTATCGCCAACCTACTCGGGTTGCCCGGCAACAGAGTTTATCGAGGACAGCATTAAGACAAAACTGCAGGCAGAGGGCCTCGCCGCTGTAACCATCCGGCGAGTTTTGTCTCCGCCGTGGACGACAGACTGGATTACAAAAGCGGGCAGGGACAAGCTCCTTGAATATGGAATCGCGCCGCCGGCGTCCAGTGCCAGCATGAGAGATCTGCTTGGGAAAGCAGAGGTTCACTGCCCACGGTGCGGGTCGAATCAAACAACAGCTATCAGCGAATTCGGGTCAACCGCCTGCAAGGCATCCTACAAGTGCGACGAATGCCTCGAACCATTCGAATACTTCAAATGTATATGACGAAGCCTGTCAGGGAATAAGATGCGCAAGTACCATTTGTTAAGCGTCGCCAGAATGCAAAGTGAAACATCAGATTCCGTGCGAGTTGCACTGGATGTGCCCGAAGACGAGCGAAAGGATTTTGACTTCTTGCCGGGGCAGCACCTGTCTTTGCAAATCATGCTGGATGGAAAACCGGTTCGGCGTACCTACAGCATCTGTTCCTTACCGGGGCAAATGCCGCTTGAGCTGGGCGTAAGGCTGCAACCGGGTGGCGTTTTCTCCGGATTCGTCGCCAACGATCTCAAGGTGGGCGACGAATTGCAGGTAATGCCACCTTTCGGACAGTTCCACGCCAATCTCGATCCCGGTCATTCGAAAGTTTACCTGGCATTTGCAGCCGGCAGTGGTATCACTCCGATCCTGTCAATATTGCGGGCAACACTCGAGCAGGAACCGAACAGTCATTTCCTGTTGTTTTATGGCAATCGAAGCCAGCGCACAACGATGTTTATTGACGATCTTTACGATCTCAAGAATCGTTTTCCTGAACGTCTGCAGTTGCATTTTCTTTTCAGCCAGGAAGAGCAGGAATTCGAAATTTTTGCTGGCAGACTTGACGAAAGCAAGGTAGCTGAACTTTACGAAGCGTTCTGTGGGGCGCTGGAACCCGACGAGGCATTCATCTGCGGCCCCGGCACAATGATCGACACAGTAAAAGATGCCCTGGTTAAAGCCGGCATGGACCAGTCGCGGGTTCACCTGGAGAGGTATGGTGTGCTGCGGAAAGATGCCGGTGACAAGCCGGTGATGAGAGCGCCGGCAGGCGAAGGCTCCGAAATCACCGTGATCATGGACGGGCACAAGAAAACATTCGAGATGCCGGTCGATGCAAACAATCTCGTCGATGCGGCAGCGGAGCAGGGCATTGAGTTGCCGTACTCATGCAAGGGTGGCGTTTGTGCGACCTGCCGCACGTTTGTTCGAAGTGGCGAAGTTCGGATGGCGACCAACTATGGTCTTGAGCCCTGGGAGGTTGAAAAAGGATTCGTCCTGGCCTGCCAGTCAGTACCTGTTAGCGACAAGATTACAATCGACTACGACAAGACCTGATTCGTAGCTTCAATGAA
Source organism: Woeseiaceae bacterium (assembly GCA_024640345.1). Lineage (GTDB taxonomy): Bacteria > Pseudomonadota > Gammaproteobacteria > Steroidobacterales > Woeseiaceae > SZUA-117. The sequence goes on along the minus strand of JAHEFD010000013.1, from coordinate 43,863 downwards.
TCATCGCTTGAAGAAAATCCGGAGGCCCGGCGCTCCAGTCATGCAACCGTCTTTGTTTTGTAAAGGTCAGCCGGGAAGAGATCGTAAACCCTATCAACAAGTGAAAGCGTCGAATGAATGGATGTGAATAAGAGGCTTGCGGTCGCAATAACGCGGCGCGATCCGGGCCCATGTTTGTACTTCGGATGATTGTTTTCTCAATGTCCTGTCGTTATCAATGGCTCTGACAGCAACAAAATTGTTGAATTGACAGGCCGGATTTCTGATCGCGCTAAATACATTAATACCCTTTCAATTCAATGGCCTGCGCTGTGCTCGGAAGGTTTTGTCCAAGCCGCGCTGGAGGGTGGTCAGGTGCATCACGTTTTGCCGCTGCAAGAGGGTCCCCGGAATGGCGCAGTGCACCATATTTTGAGCAGACAATCGCCATGTCCGGTAATATACGCGTCCTGAAAGTCGGAGCACGCAAACGCATGCCCGGTTGCCAAAATGCCAACCTGACGCGCCGGAGAGCGTATGACCCATTCTGATGAAAGCAAAAGCCCGGACGATTGTCCGCCCGGAAGAAAGACTTCGTATACCCGAGATGATTTGCTGGCATGCGGGCACGGTGAATTGTTTGGCGAAGATGGTGCGAGGCTTCCGACGCCGAACATGCTGATGACCGACCGGATAATCAAGATCACGGAATCGGGTGGAGAGTTCGGCAAGGGGGAGATTATCGCGGAACTGGATATCAACCCCGATCTCTGGTTTTTCCAGTGTCATTTTGAGGGCGATCCAGTGATGCCGGGCTGCCTTGGTCTGGATGCACTTTGGCAGCTCGTGGGTTTTTTCCTGGGCTGGTCCGGGCACAAAGGCAAAGGCCGGGCACTTGGTGCCGGCAAGGTAAAGTTTTCCGGCCAGGTACTGCCCAGTGCCAGGCTCGTAACGTATCATTTGCATATCAAGCGCAAGATAGCGCGCAAACTGATTCTTGCGATCGCAGACGGAACAGTTTCCGTTGATGGTCGGGAAATCTACAAGGCCGAAGATTTACGAGTTGGCCTGTTCACATCGACTGACAATTTCTAGGAGTAACAGTGCGCCGTGCAGTGATATCCGGCCTTGGTGTCGTTTCATGTTTGGGAAATTCCAGCGGTGAAGTCGTGGCATCGCTTCGCGCGGGCAAATCAGGCATCAGCCATAACGATAAGTTCGAAGAAATGGGCCTGCGAAGCCAGGTCTGCGGAAGCGTCAACCTGGACATAGAGGATCACGTCGATCGACGTGTGCGCCGGTTTATGGGAGACGCGGCGGCGTATGCCTACATCGCCATGCAGCAAGCCATAGACGATTCCGGGCTTGAAGAGAGCGATGTGTCCAATGTGCAAACGGGCCTGATCGCAGCGTCGGGTGGGGCCTCGAGCGCCAACATAGTCATCAGTGCCGACACCTTGCGCGAAAAAGGCGTTCGCAAGATCGGGCCGTTTATGGTGCCCCGAACAATGAGCAGTACGGTTTCGGCATGCCTGGCGACGCCGTTCAAGATAAAGGGTGTCAATTACTCAATCACATCCGCCTGTGCCACCAGTGCCCATTGTATTGGCGCTGCAGTGGAGCAAATTCAGCTTGGCAAGCAGGATATCGTGTTTGCCGGAGGCGGCGAAGAAGAGGACTGGACACTCGCAAGTCTTTTCGATGCGATGGGCGCGTTGTCTAGCAAATATAATGACACGCCACAATTGGCGTCGAGGCCTTACGATCAGAACAGGGACGGATTTGTCATTGCGGCTGGTGCCGGAATGGTGGTCGTTGAGGAACTCGAACACGCCAGGGCGCGTGGCGCGAAGATTTATGCGGAGATTGTCGGCTACGGTGCGACTTCTGATGGTTATGACATGGTGGCGCCTAGCGGCGAAGGGGCGGTGCGTTGCATGCGTATGGCTCAATCGACGGTGAAGGGCTCCATCGATTACGTTAATACGCATGGCACGAGCACACCCGTCGGCGACACCAAAGAACTCGAGGCTATGCGTGAAGTCTTCGGCGATGATGTTCCACGGTTCGCGTCAACTAAATCCTTAGGTGGGCATTCCCTCGGAGCAACAGGCGCGCAGGAGGCGATACATTGTCTGCTGATGCTCGAAAACGATTTCATAGCACCGTCGATCAATGTCGTCGATCTCGATCCGGCAGCCGTCGGTATGCCGATCGTCACGGAAACGGTTGAGAATGCCGGCATCACCACGGCGATGAGCAACAGCTTCGGTTTTGGCGGTACCAATGCGACGCTGGTTCTGCAAAAAATAACGTAGTAACCGATCAAACCACCGGGCAACCAACCTGGAATGCTTCAGTGTGTCCGCATGGACGGAATGAAATGACATGAGCATCGAAACCATCAGCGAACATCCGTGTTTTGGCGGGACAGTCGGATTCTATCGGCATGCTTCGGCTGTGAATAATTGCGACATGCAGTTTTCAGTCTTTGTGCCGCCTCAGGCCAAAGATCGCAAAGTACCGGTCATCACCTACCTGTCGGGTCTTACTTGCACGGAAGAAACCTTCATGATGAAGAGCGGGGCTCAACGAATCGCGGCGGCTCTTGGGTTAATGCTCCTGGCGCCGGACACCAGTCCGAGAGGTGAGGGCGTTCCCGACGATCCCGATGGTGCGTATGACTTCGGGCTGGCTGCCGGTTTTTATCTCAATGCCACCGAGGCGCCGTGGAGCCAGCATTATCATATGTACGATTACGTGACCCGCGAGCTGCAGGAAGCAGTATTCCGGACATTTCCGGGCGACCGTGGTCGACAAGGTATTACAGGTCATTCCATGGGGGGCCACGGTGCGTTGACGGTAGGGCTCAAAAACCCGGATATATACCAGTCCGTTTCAGCTTTCGCACCGATCTGCAGTCCAATCAATTGTCCCTGGGGACAGAAAGCACTCGGTAACTACCTCGGCAGCGACCAGTCAACCTGGGCCGAATACGATTCTACTGAAATCGTGCGGAACCTTAAGAAACTGCCGACGGAAAAGATTCTTGTCGACCAGGGCCTGTCGGACCAGTTTCTGCAGCAGGAGCTACACCCGCATCTTTTAGAAGCGGCATGCGAAAAACGTGGCGTTGCCCTGGAATTGCGCCGGCATGCCGGCTACGACCATGGTTATTACTTTGTAGCGACATTCATGGAAGACCACCTTCGCTTCCATGCGGGGGCGTTGCAGTCTGCCTAGCTCGCCGGTAATCGCTACTTAGGTATTTTTCCGTATTACGGGATGGCTGCCCGAACGATTGACTGCACGTTTTCCCGACGCGACCCCGCGGTATACTGCGGGCACATTCGCCGAGCTAACTTAAATCCATGGTCATTCAATCAGACGTTGCGGTACAGATTCTCGAGAATTCGATAGACGCAATCATTGTCGTCAACGAGAGTGGTGACATTGTCTCTGCGAACACTGCCGCAGAGCGATTGTTCGCCTATGATGCTGGCGAACTGACCGGCGAAAAGGTCGAAGTACTGATCCCCGAATCGATGAGGCAGAAGCACAAGAAACACCGCAGTCGATATCATCAGGCACCACGAGCCAGGCCATTGCTATCGGGGCTGACTCTCAAGGGATTGAGAAAGGATGGGAGGCTATTCGACACAGAAATTGCGTTGACGCCGATCGAGACCAAGCAAGGGGCGCTGGTTTCCTGCACGATTCGCGACATTTCCGCCGATGACACATCCGAGGCCTACTTCAAAAGCGTGCTCGAGTCGGCACCGGACGCGATGATTATCATCGACCACCACGGCAAGATTGCCGTCGTCAATGGCCAGGCCGAAAGGATGTTCGGCTATACGAGAAAGCAGTTACTTGGACAGGAAATTGAAATGCTCCTGCCCGAAGCATTGCGTGACCGGCATATAAGTCACCGTGCAGGCTATGCTGCTGAACCGGTGCTGCGCCCGATGGGTAATGATCTCGAGCTCCGCGGCCAGCGCAGGGACGGCAGCGCATTTCCGGTGGAAATAAGCTTAAGCCCGTTTACGTCGGCAACCGGTGCCTTCATCTCAAGCGTGATTCGTGATGTAACCAGCCGCAAGGAGATGGAGGAAGAGTTGATTGCTGCACGGCATGAAGCGGAGCGCGCCAACAAGGCCAACACGGCATTCCTGGCGGCGGCAAGCCACGATCTTCGTCAGCCGGTCCAGGCGTTGGCGTTGTTAAACGGCGCACTGCGTCGAACCGTGCATGATTCTCTTGCGCTCGAAATGGTCGAAAGCCAGCAGAACTCCCTGGATGCCATGACAAACCTGCTCAATTCGCTGCTCGACATCAGCCGGCTGGATGCAGGAAAGGTTGAGCCGGAAATCGAGGATTTTCCGGTCCAGCGACTCGTCGACCGCTTGTTTTCCGAGTTTTCGCGCCAGGCGAAGCACAAAGGGCTCGATTTCAGCGCAGGTAGCTGCGACACAATGGTGCGGTCCGATCCGAATCTCCTTGGAGAGATTATTCAGAATTTTGTTTCCAATGCGATTCGATACACGGACCGGGGAAGCGTGCAGATGAATTGCCGCCAGTCCGATGGCGAGTTCTGGATTGATGTCACGGATTCCGGGATCGGCATCGATCCGTTGCAAATTGATGAGATATTCATGGAGTTCCACCAGATCAAATCGCCTGGCGTCGACAAAGAGGGTTTTGGCCTGGGGCTTGCGATCGTCAAGCGACTCGCCGATCTTCTCGAGCATGAGATCAAGGTCGTGTCCGATCCAGGTAATGGCTCGACATTTTCGATTCAGTTGCCCGTGGTCAGCGTAAGAGGGGCCGGTGGCCGTCCGGACAGCGAATCGGCGGTTTACGATATGCCTCCGGTTGCGACCGGACTGATCATCCTTATCGAAGACGATGTCAATGTGGCCAATGCCTGGGGATTGCTTCTGGAGGCAGAGGGTTACCGCGTTGCCACTGCCGAATCCGCCATCGAGGCAGCCGCTATCGTCAAACATCTCGATGCACCACCGGACCTCATCATTTCGGACTTCCACCTCGTCGACGGGTCGACAGGGGTAGAGGCGATAGCGATGATTCGTGCGGAGTTCGGCAAGAATATCCCTGCTTTCATCGTTACCGGTGACACCTCCAAAATGGTTCGCGACGCCAGGATGACGGTGAACAGCGTCATCATGAACAAGCCAATCAACACCGATAACCTGTTGCAGAGTGCAGTTGCAGCTATTGAGACCGGCCTTGTGCCGAAAAGCTAGATCGGTATAGCCAGCCAGCTAAGCAGCGATTTGCTAAGCGCAACACCGACAATGTAGGCAAAAGTCGCGAGCGCGAGCAGAAACGCCGTGACTCTTACCCGCACTGTCTTGCCTCGTCGCAGCGCAATCGTACCCAGTAAAATATAAACGACCAGAGCTGCAAATTTCGTCAGTAGCCAGGGCTGGGTGAGCACGGGCAGCCTGAGCGTCAGGATCAGGGCAATCCCGGAAAGCAGGAAGATTGTGTCGATGACGTGTGGCGCGATTCGGACGAGGGGCCGCCCAAGGTTAGGCGAGCCGGATATCATCCACATACCCCGCAGCATGAAGCCGGAAATAGTCAGTATTGCGGCGCCTACATGAATGATTTTCAGCGTCTGGTACATCGTGGAAGTCGCTTGCGCTCTGATCGCCCGAAAGCCGTCATTTTGAGTATTGCGGCCAATACGCGCAAGCCGGCACCTAGTAGGGATTGCTACGTATGGATTATGCGGCTGAGGATGGCAAGGTGGCCAAGGGCGACGTTGCTCTGCTTACGATCATGGTCTGATGCCAAATAATAAGATACGTTCCGGGTCATTTCGTATCCTGTTTGTCGTCGTTTCACTTTTACCCGGACTCCTCCGAGCGGCAGAAGCACAGATTCCGGGCGATTCAGAGGGAGCAGACAACGGGCCGATCGACCAGATAGTGGTCGTGGCGAATAAGTCGGAACGATCTGTTCGAGACATCGCCGCAAACGTGACCGTGGTCTCCCGTGAGGACATCAACAACAGCCTGTCGACGTCAGTCGCCGACGTATTCCGCTACTCGCCGGGAATCGACTACGAGGCATCGGGTTCGAGATTCGGCACCGAAGGAATCAACATTCGGGGCATAGGGGGGAATCGTGTTGCGATGCTCGTCGACGGTGTCCCGCTTAGCGATCAATTTGACGTTGGCGGTTTCTCCAATGCGACACGAGACTTTGTTAACGCCGGCCTGATTCAGCGTGTAGAAGTATTGCATGGTCCTGCGTCGGCTCTTTACGGCAGTGCTGCGATCGGTGGAGTGGTCGCGGTCAGTACGCCGGATCCCGTCGATCTTACCGGTCGTGGTGTTGTTGGCGGCGACGCGATGGCAACCTGGCGTGGAGCGGACCAGTCGACTCATGGTACTGCCATGATTGCCTTTGGCGATGAATCAATGGGTCTGTTGCTGGGTGGAAGCCTGCGTTCCGGACGGGAGCTTGAGTCTGCTGCTGCGGCGGACAGCCTTGACCTGAGAGATTTTGAGCGTCGTTCCGCGCTGGTTAAATTTGTTGCAGATGATCGTTTTGGGCGGACCTGGCGTCTCGGCGTGATTCATCAGGATTCCGCCGTCCTGTCGGATCTGAATTCGATGCTTGGATCCGGTCGTTTTCGATCGACCACCGCACTTGAAGGCAATGACGATTACACGCTGGACCTGATTAATGCCGCCTACGAATTCGGATCGCCGGAAAGTTGGATTGATTCGGGTGTGCTGCGTACTTTCTACGAAACGGCTGAGATCAGCCAGGTGACGCTCGATGAGCGCGGTCTTGCGACCATTCCAACATCGATCGATCGGTATTTCAGTTTCGACCAGGAAATTCGTGGATTGGAACTCAACCTGCAGAAGTCGATTGACGGAGTCGGCTCGTCGCACAAAATCGGGATAGGTGTTGATTATCGCGAGCGCCAGACAACAGAGTATCGTGACGGACTCTCGACGAACATGCTGGATGACACGTCGACCAATATCATTCTCGGTGAAGTATTCCCCCTGCGCGATTTCCCGATCAGCGTTTCAAAAGAGTGGGGCGCTTATCTTGAAGATGCCGTTTCTTTCGGCGACTGGACTTTGATTGGTGCACTTCGTGCCGACCGGTTCGATATGTCACCGCAGAACGACCCGATGTACGCGGAGGATTATCCTTTCGCCAATCCGGTATCGCTGTCCAATTCCGATGTCTCGCCGAAACTTGGCGTTATTCATCGCCTGAATCCGGAAACAGATGTTTACATACAGTATTCGCACGGCTTTCGTGCGCCGCCTTACGCAGATGCGAATATAGGTTTGGAGCTCCCGGTCTTTAATTACCGAGCCATCCCGAACCCGGACCTTAAGTCGGAGTCGTCCGACGGATTCGACGTAGGCATCCGCTGGCAGGGTGTTGAGTCCGGACTTCACTTGTCAGCTTTCCGTACCCGCTATACCGATTTCATCGAGTCGAAAGTCCGGCTTGGGGCTGATCCGGTCAGCGGACGAATTCTGTTCCAGTCGCAAAATCTCGCGAAGACGGTGATAGAGGGCGTTGAGGCCGGAGGCCATGTCAATTTCAAGGGTGCCCTTGAGGGGTTCACCATTGATGGCTCGCTTTATATCGCCCGCGGTGACAATCGCGAAAATGGCCAGCCGCTGAATTCTGTCGGTCCCGGACAGGCTGTCGTTGGTTTGGCCTGGAGCAGTGCATTTTCGGATCGCGGAATCCGGTTGCAGTCGACGCTAACAGAATCCTGGAATGATCGAGACGAGACCGGAGGGGAATTATTCAAACCGGCTGGTCACGCAGTTTTCGACCTTTACTACATGCAAAAGCTCGGTGAGCGTACGACGTTTCGTGCCGGGCTGATGAATCTTACTGATCGCAAGTACTGGAACTGGTCCGATATTCGGGGCCTTGCTCCCACTGACCCGGTCATTCCGTACCTGGCTCAGCCGGGAAGAAGTGCGTCGGTAAGTGTCAACTTTAGCTGGCGATGATCCGTCGGCGATTACTTAATGAAATGGCAGGAGTGCACGACATGAAATTCAACCGATATTTTCGACTCATGGTGCTCGGAATTGCTGCACTGGCGATCAATGCCTGTGGGCAAGGAGGCAGCGGCGATCAGGCCGCGGCACCCGTCGCCGATACGGCCGTACATGATGCGGAAGTGGCGAGTGGCAGCATGGGTGAGGTAATGGCAAGGGGCGAAGCTGTATATCTTGCGAATTGCGCAGCATGTCATCAGCCAACCGGGCAGGGTTTACCGGGCGCATTTCCTCCACTGGCACAGTCTGACTTCCTGCATGGCAATCGAAATGAAGTCATGCAGACAGCGTTATTCGGCCGCAGCGGCCCGTTGACGGTGAATGGCGTTGACTACAACGGCGTAATGCCAAGTATGGGCTATCTTAATGATCAGGACCTGGCCAACGTTCTAACCTACGTGTTTGGATCCTGGGGCAACTCGGGGGCAGCGGTTTCTGTACAGGAAGTTGCGGCGCTGCGCGCCGAGCTTGGCCCGTCCGGGGAGATGGTTGCGGGCGAACGCCATACCGGCGCGAGCGAAGGCGAGCTTCGTTACTCTGGTGCGCCGTCGGCAATCGCGCCGGAAGATACCCGGCAAATAATGGGTGCCGGAGGCCCGGTACTGAGCGAGGCAGAGTTTGGCGTCGCTACTCAGCTCTATTTCGAAAGATGTGCGGGCTGCCACGGTGTGCTGAGAAAAGGCGCGACCGGTAAGCCACTTACACCCGATATCACGACAGAGAAAGGCACAGAGTATCTCAAAGCACTGATCACCTATGGTTCGCCAGCCGGCATGCCCAACTGGGGAAGCTCTGGTGAATTGACACCGGCGCAGATCGATATAATGGCTCGGTTCCTGCAACAGGAGCCGCCGGCACCGCCAGAGTTCGGCATGGAAGACATGCGCGCATCGTGGAAGGTACTCGTTGCGCCAGGGGACCGGCCGACCAAGCCGCAGCACAGTCGTAATATTGAGAATTTCTTCTCGGTGACATTGCGAGATTCTGGCCAGGTCGCCATTATCGATGGCGACACGAAGGAGATCGTTTCCATTCTTCCGACCGGCTACGCCGTGCATATTTCGCGCGTTTCGGCATCCGGACGTTACGTGTTCACGATTGGTCGCGATGCGAAGGTCGATATGATCGATTTGTGGATGGAAAAACCGGCAATCGTGGCCGAGATCAAGGTTGGTCTGGAAGCGCGTTCTGTTGAGACTTCCAAGTACAAGGGATATGAAGACAAATATGCGATTGCCGGTTCCTACTGGCCGCCGCAGTACGTCATCATGGATGGCGACACGCTCGAGCCGATTAAGATCGTCTCTACACGAGGCATGACGGTGGATACCCAGGAATATCATCCGGAGCCCCGAGTTGCTGCAATCGTTGCTTCTCACGAACATCCCGAGTTTATTGTCAATGTGAAAGAAACGGGCCATATCCTGTTGGTTAACTTCGAAGACGTTGAAAACCTGAGTGTTACCGACATTGGTGCGGCCAGGTTCCTGCATGACGGTGGCTGGGACCGCACCAAGCGATACTTCCTGACTGCTGCAAATCAGTCCGACAAGATAGCGGTTATCGACTCAAGGGATCGCGAACTTGAAGCACTCGTGGATGTTGAAAAGATTCCGCATCCGGGACGTGGCGCAAACATTGTCGACCCCGAGTTTGGCCCTGTCTGGGTAACGAGTGCGCTTGGCAATGCCAACATCACATTTCTTGGTACGGATCCGGAAGGACATCCGGGCAATGCCTGGAAAGTGGTTCGTGTCCTGGACGGCATGGGTGGTGGATCGCTGTTCGTCAAATCACACCCTAACTCGATGAACCTGTGGGTTGACGCGCCGCTGAATCCTGACGAGAAAGCAAGCCAGAGTATTGCGGTATTCGACATCAACAACCTGGAAGCCGGATTCACGGTACTTCCGATCGGTGAATGGGCGGATCTTGGTCCGGGTCCGAAACGGATCGTACAGCCGGAGTACAACAAAGCCGGTGATGAAGTCTGGTTTTCCGTGTGGAGTGGCCAGGAAGAAGAATCCGCGATCGTGGTCGTCGATGACAAGACACGCAAGTTGAAGAACGTCATCAAGGGCCCGGAGGTCATCACGCCAACCGGAAAATTCAATGTTTACAACACATTGCATGACATCTACTGATTTCAGTGGAATTGAGAAAAGGAATAGGAAGATGAATAGCAATAAAGCTGGTGCTGCGGTATTGATCGTAGCGGCATCGACGCTGATAGCTGTTCCGACATTCGCCCAGGAAGGCGAAGATCAGAGCCTCGCCGGAGCAATCAGCTCCGGCAAGGCGACCGTCGGATTTCGCTATCGTTACGAAATGGTCGATCAGGATGGCTTCGCGGACAACGCTAACGCATCGACGGTGCGACTACGAATGAACTACAAGACCGGCTCATTCAGGAAGTGGTCTGCATTTGGTGAATTCGATTATGTTGGGGAGTTGTTTTTGAATGACTTCAACAGCCTGGGAGGTAGCAGCCCCGATCGCGACCAGTATCCTGTTGTTGCCGATCCAAAAGGTCCCGATCTGAACCAGTTGTACCTGGATTACGACCCGAACGAAAACACGAAGCTTCGTTTTGGGCGCCAGAGAATCCTTCTGGACAATCAACGCTTCGTCGGCGGTGTTGGCTGGCGTCAGAACGAGCAGACCTACGACGGCATCAGCTTTGATATGAAAGCTGTCGGTAATACGCAGTTCAAGTATGCCTACGTCACAGCCGTTCGCCGGATCAACGGTGACGATGTGAGCGCCGGGCGTCACGATACAGATGCTCATCTTTTGAATGCATCAGTGAAGATTTCTGACGATTGGAAAGTTACGCCGTACTACTACCGTATCGACAACAAGGATGCAGCTGCGGCATCGACAGGCACGTTTGGTGTCCGATTGGTCGGTGATGTTGCCGTTGGTGATAACAAGGTTTCGATTGTTGCGGAATTTGCCAACCAGACGGACATCACAAACAATCCGGTCAATTACGACGCCGACTACCTGAATATCGGCGCAACTTATGCGATGAAGGATGGTCCGTCGTTCGGTATTGCTTACGAGTCCCTGGGTGGGGATGCGACTGCAGCTGGTATGTCCTTCAGGACGCCGCTTGCCACACTCCATGCATTCCAGGGTTGGGCTGACAAGTTTCTTGGAACTCCCGACCAGGGAATCAACGATTTGTTTGCGACCGTTAATTTCAAAGCGGGCAAGTGGAACCTGACCGGTGTCTACCATGACTTCTCTGCCGAGGCAGGAAGCGGCGACTGGGGCACTGAGATCGACCTCTCGGCAGGCCGAAGCCTTGGCGATCGTTACGGTTTGCTACTGAAAGGCGCGTTTTACAACGCTGATCAATGGGCGACCGATACCAATAAATTCTGGGTTATGCTGACTGGTAGTTACTAAAGCACTTAGCAGGATTAAGGCCTCCGGCAGCAATTGCCGGGGGCTTTTTTGTGCAAGCCTTTTGTAGCCGGGCTTCCGAATGAAGGTGGTTCCGGCAGCACTCGGCCAGGCTCATATTCCCGGAGAGTCATGCTCCGGGAGCAGCACATTCGACGACCACCTGCGCCAGTTGAATCAGGCAGCGCGCTCGTCTGAAATTTCAGCAGGTATCTGGAACCAGTCCGGTTTAACGATCAGGAGATCGCAGGGCAGGTTTTCCAGGGTGCGTTCGGCCGTAGCGCCAATAAATAACCGCTTCCACCGGTTTCTGGATACTGCGCCCATGATCACAACTGCCGCATTCAGCTCGTCGGATAAATCCGGCAACTCTTCGTGAGTGAGGCCGGCGACGAGGTGAGCCTTGTCTTTTTCGATTTCATGAAATTCGATAACTTCGGTGAATCGCTTCTCGTGCTGTTCGCGCATCTGTTTCTCGATCTCGTCAAACGGCAGTGAAACAGGGATATACGCATTTGCTGTGGCTGTCGCGACAGCGATTCTCGGATCATAGGAATGGAACGCACGCACTTCTCCACCCGATGCCTCTGCCAGTTTCTTGCTGAGCATGAGGATTTCATCGTCGAGTGCCGCCGGCTTGTCGTGCTCGTTTAGCGGGTCTATCGCGGCGAGGAACGTGGGCTTCTCAGGAATGTCCCTGGGTTTAACCAGCCACAGGGGTGTCGCGCATGTTCGTATGAGGTTCCAGTCGGTATTTGTCAGCAACGCACGGGTCACCGCGGAGTGGTGATGAGTGTCCTTGAAGACCATGTCTGCACCGATTGCAGCGGCGTGCCGAACGATACCTTCATGCAATGGATGATCCCAGACCGCAGCAGTTTTCACTTTCAGTCCGGACTCCCGCAACGGCGCAGCGAGCTTCTCAAGGTTGTGCTTGTGGCCGCTGATGATTTCCTGGCGGGCCTTTTCGAGCGACGGTGAATCAAAAAGTCGATCACCGCTTAAGTATTCGTTGTAGTAACAAATAAACAACTCGAGTTCCGCACCGACATTTTTTGCGAGCCATGCTGCTCTTTTGAGGGCCGGTTGAGTATCCGTGGTCGGGTCGACCACGGTCATAATCTGTTTGATCTTATGCATTGTCGTACCCTGCGCTCAAAGCCATCTTGACAGTATCACGAATCTTCGCCATTACGATATTAGACCAGGCGGGCGGTGCCAATAAGTCCAGATGCCTAAGACGCGTCGGAATTTACGTATTTGCCATCGTCCCGCAGCCCATAGGTGCAACTACTAATTACTGATTGGCCGACTCTCCGATCTAATTATCTTGACTGCTTGTCGGTGAAATGTCGGCACCCAGCGGTCGGGAACTACACCGGAGCGCAAGGCAGATGCATGGAAACTGGCCGGAAGGGTTGCGTGAGCGGCTCGAAATGACCAAGGCAGAATTGGAAGCCAGGCTGGATCGCATAACAGCGAATGTTCGTCAGAGCCTGGAAACCGACTCCAAGGAACGTGCCAAGCAGTTGGAGGATAGCGAAGTCGTTGACGCCCTCGGCAACGAGGCGCGAGCAGAACTCAACAAGATATCTTTAGCGCTGAGGCGAATGGAAACAGGTGATTACGGTCTCTGTTCCGAGTGCGGTGTCCAGATCAACCAGGAACGGATTCGGGCGTATCCCTACGCTAACGAATGTATAGATTGCGCGAATATGGATGAAAGAATCCGGGCGAGAGAATTCAGGTAGCCAGATGCATCCGGACCAGGTCGGCGAGCGACTTGGCACGCATCTTTTCCATGACCCTGGCCCGATGAATTTCCACCGTGCGTTGACTGACGCCTAATTCGTAGGCGATAACCTTGTTTGGCTTTCCCGTTACGACCAGGTCAAGAACCTGGCGTTCCCGGTTAGTGAGTTTCTCGATCTTGTCTTGTACTTCTGATTTCTCTTCTCGTGCCGAGCGGAGTTCCTGGTCTGTCTTCAATGCCTCGCCAATGCGGTCGAGCAATTCCTGGTCCCGGAACGGTTTTTGAATAAAGTCGACAGCGCCCTTTTGCATCGCCTCAACCGCCATGGGCACGTCTCCATGGCCTGTTATGAAAATAATCGGCAGCGTGCTGCCCATTTTGTTCAGCTTTTCCTGCAACTCCAGCCCGCCAAGGCCGGGCATACGAATGTCCAGGACCAGGCAGCCGGCGCGGTCGTTTGTGTGCTTGTCGAGAAATTCGTCCCCGGAATGAAATATTTCATAACTCAGTCCGACGGAGCGCATCAGTAGCTCCATCGCGTGACGGATCGCCTGATCGTCGTCAACCACGTAGACGGTAGAATTCGGATGAGCATCGTTATTCATATTTCTTTTCGCGTCCCCAAGCCTTTGATGTGCATATGTTTACCATGTCCGGCCACGAACCTGTAGTCAATATGCCGGACTTTGGCCACCGGCCGGCCATTTCGCAGACCCGCGAGTGCATGATCTTACACATTTTGCCGGAATCCGTGGGCATTTACTCGTCACGGTTCGATCGGGCAGCTAATCGAGGCGTTTGGAAAACCGGAGAACGGCGGCGGTCATAGCGATTACGGTAAAAATTGCTAACGCGAGCAGTTCCTCTCGCAGTTCAAACAATGACGCGTCGCGCAGCATGATTCCGCGTGTCAGGCGGATGAAGTGTGTGTTCGGCAGTACTTCACCGATGTACTGAATTATTCTCGGCATGCCGTCGAATGGAAACACGAATCCGGTGATCAGGATCGATGGCATCAGGAAGAAGATGGTCATCTGGATGGCCTGGAACTGGGTCCTGACCACAGTTGATACGAAGAGTCCGAGCGCCAGGTTTGCGGCGATGAAAACCGATGCTGCGCCATAAAGCTCGAGGACACTTCCACGGATCGGGACGGAAAATAACAGATCGCCGACCGTCAATATCAACGCCAGCTGAACCAGTCCAATCAGGATATAGGGAACGACTTTGCCGATCATTAACTGGGTCGTGCTGACCGGCGTATTGATCAGCAGCTCGAGATTGCCGTGCTCACGTTCGCGGACGACTGCGACCGCAGTAAAAAGCATCATTGTCAGCGTGAGGATCATGCCAATAAGTCCTGGAATAACAAATACGGCCGAGCGCTTTTCCGGGTTGAAGTAAGGTCGCACTTCGAAGGTTGCGGCTTTTTTTGGCTCCGCAGCGATCGTGTCGAATTTCAGCGGGATATTCCTGACCTGGTTGGCGACCCCGAGAATTGTCGGGTCGGCGCCGTCCACGAGAAGCTGCGCCGCAGACCGTCGCTTGTCCAGTGAGCGCCGGTCGAAATCAGGCGGGAGATAAATGCCGATGGAGATGCTGCCATTTCGCAATAATTCTTCAATTTCCTCAGGCGTTTCGACGACGTACCGGATATCTACCACCTGTGTTTCCCTGAGGTCAGCGACGAGCTGGCGGGACAGGTGTGTGCCTGACTGGTTGGCAACAGCCGCCGCCAGGTGTCGGACATCAGTATTGATGGCGAAGCCGAACAGCAGCATCTGCATTACCGGAATGCCGACAATCATTGCGAACGTAAGGCGGTCTCGCTTGAGCTGAAGTAGTTCCTTGCGCATGACCGCAAAAAGCCGCGAAGCGGATCTCATGCTGCCGCCTCCAATCGTCGTTTCTGTTCAGTAACTGCGACGAACACGTCTTCGAGTGATGCGCTGACCAGGCTCGACTTCGCGTCCAGACCTGCCGCCGACAGTACCCCGTTAACGAGTTCCAGCGGATCACTGACAGACTCCGGAATAAGGACCCTGAGTTTGATTCCCAATTGCGTAACACTGCGCACGTCAGCAAGGGCTTTGAGCTCCGTCTGCGCGGCAAAGGTGTTTCTCGTTTCGATTTGTACAACGGACATCCCGGTCGATGCCTGCAATTCGGATGGCGGGCCGTCCGCGACCTTTCGCCCGTGATCGAGAATGGCGAGGCGATGGCATCTTTCTGCTTCGTCCATATAGTGGGTCGAGACCAGGATTGTCGTTCCGGCATCTGCGAGCGCGAACAGCTTTTCCCAGAAATCGCGTCTGCTCGACGGATCCACCGCGCTCGTGGGTTCGTCGAGCAACAACAACTGGGGGCGGTTCAGAACGGCTGATGCCAACGCGAGCCGTTGCTTCTGGCCGCCACTCATGGTCCCGGCGAATTGCTTGCGTTGGGCTTCGAGGTCGTAGCGATCAATCAGGTCGTTGACGCGGCTGCGTCGGTCGCTGCGCGGATAGGAATATATGTCGGCGATGAATTCGAGGTTTTCCTGGACCGTGAGGTCGCCATAAAGCGAGAATTTTTGCGTCATATAGCCGATCTTCGGCTTCAGTTTGTTGGCATCCCCGGGCACCTGGTGCCCGAGCACCTGTGCCGTACCCTCCGTTGGCGTCAATAACCCGCATAACATCCTGATTGCCGTCGTCTTTCCGGAGCCGTTGGGCCCGAGGAATCCATAAACGAGGGAGCGGGGGACATTAAGGTCAAGATGATCAACCGCCGTCAGGTCGCCAAATCGCTTGGTGAGCCCGCTTGCATTGATTGCAAATTCGGATTGCTCATTCACCGCTTTCACCGAGCAGCAATAGAACTTCAACCGGCACTCCGTCGGGGAGGCGTTCGCTGTCGTACTCTATGTCGACTTTCGCGACGTAACTCAGGCGGCCACGATCGCGCTCGGTAAGGGCAAAGTAGGGCGTAAATGCCGACTCGCTGGACACCCACCGCACGTGGCCAGGAAGTGCTTCCTCCCGTCCATCAATATAAATGCGTGCCGCGGTTCCTGGTCCTACCTGAACGCGCAGGGATTCCGGTACATAAATGCGGGCGTAGGGTTGTTCGCCGGACAAGAGGATCGCCATCGGCTGACCCGTTACCGGCCGTTCTCCTGGCTCGAACAACAGGGAGTCGATTACGCCGTTTACTGGCGCGAGCGTTGTATGGCGGTCCAGATCGATCTGGACTGAGCGGGCCCGTGCTTCTGCCTGTCGCACAGCTTCCTCTGCCTGTCGCAGTTCCTCTGCAGTCGTGCCGGTCAACAATTCATCCAGTCTTGCTTCGAGATTTTCCAGGTTCGCTTTGGCGCTGTCGCGTGCGACAACGGCCCGGTCCCGCAGCTCGGGTGAGGCAAGTTGCCGAGCAAAGACTTCTTCGGCGCGGGACAGGTCGGTTTCCCGAAACGCGAGTTCTTTTTGTGCCCCACGCACACTGGCTTGCGCAGCCAGGATGAGTTCGCGCCTCGGTCCTCGCACGAGTTCGTCGTATCTTGCGCGGGATTGTTGCAATGTCGCCTGTGCTTCATCCAGGCGTGACTGCACACGGGCTGTGTTCTGTCGCAGGATAACCTGGCCCGCCGATACGGCCTGGCCCTCAACCACTGTCCGCTCGACAATAGGCTCGGAAACTTCCGCGGTGAGTTCTATTCGATCTGACTCGAGCTGGCCGACCAAATGATTATTCCCATTGTCGGGTCCGCAGCCAGCCATGAAAGCTGCAGAAATGATCGCTAATGCGGGGAGCGCTATACCTGGTTTCATGATCTAGGTTTTCCTGATCGAGCCCAAAACAAGTTCAATGTGTTCTTCGATCAATCGATCGGTGTCCAGCTTTTCGTGCCGGTCGAACAATATTTTCCAGAGCATGGAGAATGCGACCGGCGCGACGAGAATGTGTGGAAAGTCGTCGAGAGCTGATTCGCGAAAGTCGCCGCGATCGACGCCCTTTTTGACAATCATTCGCAGCGCTGTCAGTCCTTTGGAAACAACATTTTCCCAGTACCATCGAACGAGGTCCGGATGTTTGGGCCCTTCCGATATCATGAGCCTCGCCAGGATTCTCGCCGGGGAGTTCGGAACCGACTTGGCAAATTGCAGAAAAGGTCCACGAAGAAACTCCTCGGGCGACAACTCGGTGTTCTCGACGGTAAGTGCCAGGGCATCGATCTTTGGCGAAACGAAACTCCTGATGACAGCCTTGAACAGGTCTTCCTTTGTTTTGAAATAAAGGTAGAGCAAGCCTTTGCTGACGCCCGCCCGTCGGGCAACGTCCTCGACTTTCGTCGCCGCGAATCCTTTTTCGGCAAACGCGGCCATTGCGGCCTCGGTGATCTCCGCCGGCCGGTCTTCTTTCCGTCGCTGAAATCGCGGTTTTACCACGAATCGGTTCCATTGCTGACTGATGAGTCAGTAATATACCTAATGACTCACTGGTCAGCAAGTGGAAATCAGCAAACTGCGAGGCATGTTGCAAATTAGTTGTAGCCCCTTAATCACGGGCCCTGGGGGTCCCGCCGCGCCGCTGAGATGTTAGTCTCTCGCCATGTTTACTTACATCGATCCAACCGTACGCGAGCGCCTGATTGAACAGGGAAGCCTGATTCGAATCGATTCAGAAGGGCAGGCTACGGATCCATTTTCCGCACCCGATCCAGGCGCGCGGGCCATCAGTATCCTGGGCCCCATTCCGCTGCCGCTGGAGCGCCATGGCAGACGCTACGAGGTGAAGTGGTACGCAAGTGTGCGGCATACAGAGCTTAGTAAGGCGACCGAACTTGCGGATAACCTTCGTGAGCAGGAAGGACAGCAGTCCTTTGCAATTCTCGCCGATTCGATGGCCGTCAACAGTGTGCTTGTGCTTGGCGATCCTGACAGTTGGGAGAATCCGCTGGTGCGGGTTCATTCGAGCTGCCTCACTGGCGATGTTTTCGGCTCCGAACGTTGCGAGTGCGGGCCGCAGTTCATATCGGCACTTGAGCGCATTTCCGAAGATCCGGCCGGTGGCTTGATTGTTTATATGTCCGGGCACGAAGGGCGCGGGATTGGTCTTTGGGCGAAGGCTGCAACCTATCTCTTGCAGGATGCGGGTGAAGATACCTACCAGGCGAACCAGACCCTGGGGCTGCCGGAGGACTCGCGAGACTTCAGCGATGCCGCTTCGTTATTGAAATATTTCATGCGCGATCGTCCATTCCGGCTGCTGACCAATAACCCCAAAAAAATTGATGACCTGAATGCGATGGGTCTCAGGAATATTTCTCGCGTGAAGCACGTTTGCGGAGTGGGCGATGCGAACAAGCGTTACCTGAAAGCCAAACGAGAATGGGGGCACGACCTGGAAACGGGTGACCTGGAATAGATAGCAGCCAGGATACGGCGCGAAAGGCCCGCGTCCCGCCAGTTCCAGTGGTGGGCGAAGCGCAGCAAAAATGGGTGAGCTTGTCGCCGAACGCTTAATTAAAATTGCTGTCAGCCCTCGGGAAGGCCGGCGATCCAGGTGTCCAGATCTCTCCGCAACCGGCTTACGACATCGGGCTCGCGGTAGAACAAATTATGGCGCTCGCTGACATCTTTATTCAGGTCGAAAAGAAATTGCGTGTTGCCGTCTTCGACATATTTCCACTTTCCGTCCCTGATCGCCTTCTGTTTACCGAAGTCGTAAAAATCAGCCCGCCAGAAGAACTGCCTGGTTGCTCGTGGTTGTTCGCTACGAAGGTAAGGAACAAGATTAACGCCGTCTAATGACGCGACCGCGTCGTCAACTCCTGCAACGCTCAGAATGGTTGCTGTCAGGTCCATCGCGATGCCGGGCATATTGGATCGTTCACCAGCCGGAATGACGTTGGGTAATCGCATGATCGTCGGTATACGGATGCCTCCCTCCCACAGATTGGCGAAGCCGTGAAACAGGGGCTCGGAATTGACCAGGTGGCGCCCGCCGTGATCGTACAAATAGATGACGAAAGTGTTCGAATTGAGGTCGTACCTGTCCAGCGCGTCGAGCACCCGACCGATTCCATCATCCATGCGTTCGACCATCTGCACATAGTCGCCACGCGTCGCTTTATTAACATCCCAGCCATCATCCCACTCGGCCTCCGGCATGCCTGGTGGCTGGTAGGGCGGCAGTGCTGCATTGTAGGAAAGCGTGAGGAAGAACGGGTGATCCTGGTTTCGATCGATGAAGCCGACGGCCTCGTCCGTCAGCAGATCTGTCAGGTAGCCTTCGCGTTCAATAATCTCATCGTTCCGGAAAAGGCCTGGCTCGCCCTGTTCGGTTTTGTGGTTGTAGTAGCCAACCGTCCATTCGTGATGTCCGATAAACTCCTCGAACCCATGTGCGTTCGGTGTGAAATCCGCCGTTCGCCCGAGGTGCCATTTCCCGAGCAGTGCCGTTCGGTACCCCGCGTCTTTCAGTTGCCGTGGTAGCGAAGGGATAGACGAACTCAATCCGTCTGCCTCGGTGCGGATGTTTTTTTCGAACCGGATGCGAGCCGGATATTGACCCGTGAATAATGCCGCCCGAGCGGGGCCGCATACCGGCGCCGCTGCATAGAAATTCGTCATCGTCGTGCCTTCAGATGCCAGGCGCGATATCGAGGGGGTGCGAACGTCAGTTGCACCATAGGGCTCGGTATCGTGATAGCCCATGTAGTCCGAAATGATCAACACGATGTTCGGGCGTGTCGTGACATCGGCCGCGAAACTGACGTGTGGTATCGCCAGGGAAAAAAATAATGCAATCACAATTCTTGCCATTTATTCCTCTCTGCAAAGGTGTTCTTGCACAAGCCTAACATTCAATCACTCGACTGACGGGCTTTGGAGCAGGACCGGCCGGGAACGCTTAACGGTCCGGTGCCGTTCGTGTCCCTCCAGGCCAGAGAATCGCACTTTCGTCCAGCGACAAATCCCCGGTCTCCGGATCTACGGATCCTACCGGAACAAAATTGACTGTTTTCCGGTCATCCTTGTAGCCGTGGCTGTTGAAAATCTGAACCGGCATATTGGCCCGGTCGTTAGTGCCGTTCACAAGGGATATGTGGCCCGTCACACCTTCGAAGTCCATCGCGCGCAAATAAGTCATCATGTTTTCACGATTGACGGGTTTTCCGTCAACCTTGATCGATTTAATGGCATGGGCGACTGCGAGAATATGATCATAGCTCAGCGCACCATAAAAGAACGCCTTGGAATGCGGGTCGACCGGCTGGTCCAGGCGTGATTCAAGTGCCCGAAGAAAATTTTGCTGTTGTCCGGATTCAGGAAGCATGGTCATCGGCGCAAAATAACCCAGGCTGCCGTTCACTGCCTCCGGGCTTTCATCGGCGGAGATCATTTCCGCTGCATAGAAAGTATTTCCCGGCTTGTTCATTTCGAGCGCGTGAAGCGTACGAAACACGGTGACAGTATCCGGCGTTGGACCGGTCATCACGATGTGTCGAATCCCGGCGTCCCTTGCTTCTTCCATATAGCCCCGGACGGTTTCGTATTCGGTATCGCGGGGGAATCCGAATTCTTTCACAATGCGAATGTCGCGCCGCTTCGCGTACTCATGGATCACGCGTCGAGCACCGAGACCCCAGGCATCCGTCGTGTAGAAGTAGCCTATTTCGGTGATGCCGAAATGGGCAGCGACATCAATCAGGTAGCCTTCGTATGCTTCGCTTGGCGTGACGACGCGGACGAACCATGGAAATTCCTCTGCCGAGGTAAGGATCGATGCATTGGCACCATTGGATATGACGGGAATTGCATAGCGTGCGGCCACTTTCGCGATTTCGACCGCAGGACTGCTGCAATCGGCACCGGTCAGTACGAGGATATCTTTCTGCATCAGTGTTTCGGCCATTAATGCGGCTCTTTCAGGCCAGCAGTGATAGTCGATGGTGTTCTGGCGCTTCAGGCGAATCTGGTCATCGCCGAGCATTCCTGATGCATTGACCTCCTCGATTGCAATATGGGCTCCGTGAAGGGCGTAATCACCCCAGTCCGCATAACGACCATCATGATAGTGATAGGTATACATTCCGCCAAGATCAAAAATTTCTGCCGTTGCACTGGAGGCAGGTGCCAGGCAACTGATGCCCAGCACACAAAAAATGTGGAAGTTGTTATTCGATTTCGTCATGAAATTTGCCAGTCAAGTCAGTGTCTACGTTACAACTCGTCATTCGTCCGAGTCGATTGCTCATCCGAGCCGCCCGTAAAACGTTTTTCGTGCGGATTCCGAAAGCGAAATACCGGGTTTTGAGTTATAGGCAAGGACAACCAGCATCCGGGTACGTCGACCCTGCACGGGAGTGACCCGGTGCATTGAATTTCTCCCTCGAAATAAGACAAGCGCCCCTTCGTTCATCGTCAACGTTTGCGTTGGGACTTCACCATCGAGTACTCGTTCAGCAAGTTCGAAGTTCATTTCCGATCTGTCTGCATCGCGTACGTCCTTCACGTATTCAAATGCGCCGCCGCCGTCGGGTTTTTGGATCAACAGCGTGACGGCAAACGAGGAGTTGTCGAAGTGCCAGCCCAGTTCCTGGGTCTCGCTCGCATAATGAAGGTTGATCGACGATAACGGATCCGCATATTCGAAAAGTTCGGTTTCGCCGAGAACGGCACACAGAAATTGCCGAAAATCTGGCGAATCGTAAATTGTGCGTAACGCCGAGTCCGGCGGAATCTGGTCAGTCGTGATGCAACCCTTGGACGAAGCGACCTCCCTATTTCGTGCATGATCAGGAGAGTAATCAGGATCGGGTGGCGTCAGGTAGATATTGTGATTATCGGCTGTGTAATACGCGAGGTGCTTTTTGCCATCGCCTTCTTCCTGGATTGCAGCGATGGTGGCGGGTTTCAGAAACTCCGGAAGAACGAGTACGCCTGCCTCATCCAGCGTCCGTTGGCATGACGAACGAAAATTGTCGTCGTCCAGGGGGTGTCGATCCATATCCACGATGTCGGATAACGCCTGTTTCATTCTGTGGTCGTCTTTCTCGCCGGTCATTCGCTATTGCCGCCATAATCTCAAATTGGCGGGCATTTCGCTTGTGTCCGTCCTGAACGGATTGATGTCCAAGCCGCCGCGCCGGTTGTAGCGTGCATAAACAGTGAGCGACGTCGGAGAGCAGCGATTCCTGATGTCGAGGAAAATACGCTCAACGCAGGTTTCATGAAAGTCGTTGTGCTGTCGATAAGAAACGATATAGGCCAGCAAAGAAGTCCGAAGAATTTTCGGTCCGCGGTAGCGGACGAACACGCTGCCCATATCAGGTTGATTGGTTACGGGGCAATTGCTGCGCAACAAGTGCGAAAAGAGTTCTTCGGTGACCTCTTCCCCGTTTTCGCATTGCAGCAAATCGGCTGCCACTTCATTCGGTGTTTCGCCGATGTCGAGATAGTCGATACACGACCCCGGGAAATCCGAAACAGGGATGCAGGTCGATTCCGAAGCGGGCGTAATCGTAACGACGACTTCATCATCGGCGATCCGCGACAAGTCGCGCGCGATCAGCTCGGATACTTCGTCGCACGTTGCATATCGCGTCATCGCCAGCGAGTTGAGGTAAAGCTTAAGTGATTTCGATTCGATGAGGTTGGGTGATGCCGCGTCGATAGAAATTGTCGCTGTCGCGACCACCGGCTTGCCATTGGTATCCAACCACGTGAGTTCCCAGGAGTTCCAGATATCCGTGCCCCTGAATGGCAATTTCGTGCCGATACCAATCGACGTGCGCGCGTCCGACCTGGCAACCGCAAAAAGCAGTTCAGGCGAGTATTGGCTTGAATAATCGGTCGATTTTCCCAGTGGAATTTCACGCATGTTTCGGTATCTATCAGCTGTTGGGGGCCAGCGTCGTAGTGTAGTATATCGGCCCTTTTTTGGCCGGTTCCCTAAATTGCTCAAACTACTCTCCAACGCCCGGGTATTCGCTCCCGAAGATCTCGGAATTCGTCATTTGCTCGTTGGCGGCGGCAGGATCCTTGGTCTCAGTGGCCGGAAGGAAGACTTGCTGTCCGCGCGGGTCACAGAGTACGACCTTGACGGTCAGCGGCTGATCCCGGGATTTATCGACGGTCATGCGCATGTAACCGGCGGTGGCGGAGAATCAGGCTTCAAAACCCGCGTTCCGCCGGTGCCATTGGGTCATTTCACGGCTGCCGGAGTCACCAGCGTTGTGGGTGTCCTCGGCACGGACGATACCACGCGGGATACCCGTTCCCTGCTGGCACAGGTTCGCGCGCTTCGCGAGGAGGGCCTCGGTGCCTGGTGCCATACCGGGGGCTATCATGTGCCGCCTGTTACGCTTACAGGCAGTGTCCGGGACGATATTGTCTTCCTCGACCCTGTCATCGGTGTTGGCGAGCTGGCGATCAGCGATCACAGGTCAAGCCAGCCGACGCTGAGCGAATTCCTGCGCATAGCGAGCGATGCGCACGTTGCCGGCATGATCTCGGGCAAGGCCGGCATCCTGCATCTGCATCTGGGCGACGGCGAGCGGGGTATGGATCTTATCCGCCGTGCGCTTGCCGAAAGTGAGCTGCCGGCACGTGTTTTCAATCCAACCCACATTAATCGTCGAAAAGGACTGTTTGAAGAGGCGATGCAGCTTGCCAAAAGGGGTTGCACTGTCGATATAACGGCATTCCCGGTTGCGGAGGATGAAGATGCCTGGGCGGCGGATGTTGCCCTCGGAATGTATCTTGATGCCGGCATGCCGGCGGAAAGAATCACGATCAGCTCGGATGGCGGTGGATGCCTGCCCGTATTTAACGAACAGGGTGAAATGTTACACATGGACATCGGCCGTCCGGCGAGCCTTTATGAAACGCTCAGAGATCTGCTAAATAAGGACCGCCCGCTGGAATCGGTGCTGCCGGCATTTACAAGCAACGTGGCGAAAATCCTGCGTTTCCATGATCGTGGTCGTATCCGTGAGGGACTTGCGGCCGACCTGATCGTGCTCGATTCTGATCACGGGATTCGCGACGTCATGGTTGCCGGAATCTGGCATGTGCAGCGTGGCAAGCAGCAGGTCTTCGGTCAATTCGAAAAACAGCAATAGAAGAACAATAAATATGAGTCCGTCCAATCACACCAACCGCGAAAATCGTGGCTATATTATTCCCATCGGCGGCGCCGAGGAAAAGCTGCACAATCCCGAAATCCTCGATCGTTTCATCGAGGTTTGTGGCGGTAAGTCGGCACGCATCGCTATCATTCCCACGGCCTCCGAGCTGGAGGATACCGGCCGCAATTATGAGAAGCTGTTCCGCAAGATCGGCGTGAAGCATGCGGCAGTACTAAACTTGCTGACGCGCAAGGATTGTCAGCAGCCAGAATTCACGGACTACATCGAAAAATCGGACGGTGTGTTCATGACAGGCGGCAACCAGCTACGCCTTTCCACCACATTGGGCGGGACGCCGGTCGCCCAGACCATTCGCCGGCGCAATGCTGCCGGGATGCATGTTGCGGGTACGTCGGCCGGTGCTGCATTCATGCCGGAGCACATGATTGCCGGTGGTGCCGAGGGCAGCACACCGAGTCCTGATATGGTGACAATGGCGCCCGGCCTTGGGTTAACCAATAATTTCATCATCGATCAGCATTTTCGGCAGCGCGACCGGCTTGGGCGCCTGTTGACGGCACTTGCCTACAACCCATTTGCGGTCGGTATTGGCCTTGACGAAGATACCGCGGCATTTATACGCCCCGGCGATGATCTTGAAGTGGTTGGCAGCGGTGGCATCACGATCATTGACCCGACCAACCTGAGTTATTCTTCAATGGATCGTGCACGGCGAGGCGAGCCGGTCAGCCTGGTCGACGTCAAGTTACATATCCTGATTTCCGGCGGCCGATTCGAGATCCAGTCCAGAAAAGCGTTTGCAGAATAAGAAAAAGGCAGGTCTATGAAAATCATCAGCACCAACGTCTATGTTGGTCCCAATGTCTACGCGCATTTTCCGGTTATTCGGCATGTACTCGACCTCGAAGTACTCGAGGAATGGCCAACCGGTCGACTGGGAAAGGCGTTCATCGATTCCCTGCTGGAAGCGTTACCTGGTTTGCATGAGCACGGCTGCTCATACAACGAGCCCGGTGGATTTGTTCGTCGCCTGACCGACGACGAGGGCACCTGGCTCGGCCATGTCATGGAGCATGTGGCCATCGAACTGCAGAACGTGGCCGGATCGCCGGTTACCTACGGCCGTACGCGCTCAATCGACGGTGAAAAAGGTCGTTACAACATGGTGTTCCAGTACCTGGACGCCGAGGTTGGCCGCGAGGCGAGCCGCCTGGCATTGCACCTGATTCACAGCCTGTTGCCGGCAGAGATCAGGCCGCAGGAGACCCCTGTCGAGGACTGGAACTTTGGTGACGAACGCGACATTTTCATTCGCTATGCCCAGGCCCGCGCATTCGGTCCCAGCACCGCGTCGCTGGTCAGGGCGGCGGAGGCTCGCGACATTCCGTGGATCCGCCTGAATCGGCAAAGCCTCGTACAATTCGGCCATGGTCGCTACCAGCAGCGGATCCAGGCAACGACAACCGGCAAGACGAGCAACATAGGGGTTGAACTGGCCTCCGACAAGGAAGAGACCAACGGAATATTGCGCGACCTGGGATTACCCGTACCCATGCAGAAAATGGTGCGCAATAGCAGTGACGCGAAGCGGGCGGCAGAACGGATCGGATATCCGGTCGTGCTGAAACCATTGGCCGGAAACCACGGGCGCGGTGTGTCGATTAACCTGAAGACACCCGAGGAGGTCGAGGTTGGCTTCGACAAGGCCAGGGAACATGGCCGCAACGTAATTGTTGAAGGGTATATCGAGGGGTTCGATCATCGACTGCTGGTGGTCAACGGCAAATTGGTCGCGGCCGCGAAACGTATGCCGGGTCACGTGGTGGGCGACGGAAAAAGCACGGTTGCGCAACTGGTCGACATTATTAATTCCGACCCGAGACGCGGCGTGGGTCACGAAAAAGTTCTTACGCGTCTGGAGTTCGATCACCAGGCAGACCGGTTGCTGGCGAGGCTCGGCTACGATCGCGATACCGTGCCAAAAGAGGGCGAAGTCGTTTTTCTTCGTTCGACGGCAAACCTGTCGACTGGCGGTACGGCGATCGATGTGACGGATGTGATCCATCCCGACAATCGGGCGATGGCCGAGCGCACGATCAAGGCGATCGGTCTGGATATCGGCGGCGTTGACTTCCTGACCAAAGACATTACCCAGTCGTATCGGGAAACCGGGGGTGGCATTTGCGAAGTCAATGCGGGACCTGGATTTCGTATGCATGTAGCACCGAGTGAGGGCACTCCGCGTGATGTTGCAGGGCCTGTGATAGACATGTTGTTTCCACCGGATACGCCAAGCCATATCCCGATTGCTGCAATCACGGGGACCAACGGCAAGACGACTACGTCGCGCATGCTGGCCCACATTCTCAAGTTGTCCGGCAAGACGGTCGGGCTAACCTCGACGGATGGCGTGCACATCGACGGCAAACTCAGTGTGCCCGGCGACATGACCGGACCAATATCTGCAAATATGATCCTGCGCGACCCCTCGGTCGATGCAGCGGTGCTGGAAACGGCGCGTGGCGGCTTGTTGCGCGGTGGAATGGGCTACAAAAACTGCAACGTTGCTGCCTGCTTGAACGTTTCATCAGACCACCTGGGTCTGAAAGGTATCAATACGCTGGAGCAGCTGGCGGAAGTCAAACGAGTGCCGATTGAGGTAGCAACGGATGCCGCGGTACTCAATGCTGACGATGTCCATTGTTTGCAGATGGCCGACTACACAGAAGCGAAAACGCT
>JAHEFD010000013.1:0-16663 GCA_024640345.1 Woeseiaceae bacterium | reverse complement strand
CGCTGGAGCAGCTGGCGGAAGTCAAACGAGTGCCGATTGAGGTAGCAACGGATGCCGCGGTACTCAATGCTGACGATGTCCATTGTTTGCAGATGGCCGACTACACAGAAGCGAAAACGCTTTGCTATGTCACGATGAAACCCGGTCACGCGCTGGTCAAGAAACACATTCGCGCGGGTGGCATGGCATTTGTTCTCGAAGAAGGCATGAATGGACACATGATTACCATTTATGACAACGAAGGAAGCACGCAACTGCTGTGGTCGCACCTGATTCCGGCAACGATCGAAGGTCGCGCGATGCACAACGTGCAGAATGCGATGTTTGCGGCGGCACTGGCCTACAACATGCACGTCGACGTTGAAGATATTCGTCACGGACTGCGCACTTTCGACTCTACTTTTTTCCAGGCGCCGGGTCGGACCAACATTTACAACGAATATCCATTCAAAGTCATTCTCGATTATGCGCATAACCCCGCGGCTGTGCGTGCCATGTGCAATCTGGTCGATCGATTCGAGCCGAAAGGGAAGCGTATTGCTGTCCTGGCCGCCCCGGGTGACCGTCGCGACGAAGATATTCAGGCAATCGCGGAAATTGCCTCGAGCCACTTCGACTATTTTATTTGCCGCTGTGATGACAACCGTCGTGGCAGGGGCAAGGACGAAGTCGCAGTGATACTGAAGGACAAACTGCTGGATTGTGGAATCAAAGCAGATCGAATCGACGTTGTGCCTGACGAGCAGGAAGCGACGACGAAGGCGCTGCAGCTCGCGCAGCCAGGAGACCTGGTGCTTGTGCTTGCGGATAACGTCAAGCGAAGCTGGAAACAGATTATCTATTTCAAGTCCGGCCATGAAGATACCAAGGCTGCCAAAAAATCGACCGCGCCTGTCGATTTGCCAGAGCTTGAAGGCCTGGATTTCGACGACGACTTTGAAATTATCAGCGACGAGCGCGGGGTACGCATTGCCAGGGAAGAAGCGGACTAGGTATTCCCTGGACGATGCGATTTCTCGACGCAAGACGTTTAACCGGACCGAATGTTCTCTCGAACAATTCCGGCGCGATCCTCGATATCGAATGTACGGCCGAGGAAGCTGATCGACTGATTCCTTTCTGTGAGGATCGAATTCACCGTATGCTGACGGCTGTTGGCTGGGAGGGCGAATCAGTTTGCCACATTCGTCTGTTGGGCGGCCTCTCCATGACTTTCTCTGCACCGATTGATGCGCTATACGCGGCATCGGCGATCAATGAATGGGTCTGGGATTGCTGTGAGGCGGAATTCCTGGGTGGTCAAACACCTGACCTTGTTGCGAAGGCCGAAGAGATTCGAGCGGCGATCGCGGATGAGGCCAATCCGGCCCTGCTTAATTTGCAATCCGCAGCAGCCGGGCACGGCGTTTCCCTTCTTTGGGACGATGACGAGGTTTCGCTCGGTCATGGTAGCCATTCTCAAACCTGGCCATTCCGTGAGTTACCCGCTGCTGACGATCTCCCCTGGTCGCGCTACAGGGACGTGCCCATTGGGATCGTTACCGGCACGAACGGAAAAACGACAACCGTTCGTATTGCCAAGCACCTGTTGCAGCGCTCTGGTCGCTGTGTAGGCCTTAGCTGCACAGACTGGGTGTCGGTTAACGACGAGATTATCGACAGAGACGACTGGTCCGGGCCGGGTGGTGCCAGGATGGTTCTTCGCCAGGAAGGAATCGACACGGCTATCCTCGAAACGGCACGCGGGGGACTGTTGCGCCGCGGACTGGGTGTCGAAACGGCCGAAGTCGCTCTCATCACCAATATTTCGGAAGATCACATCGGCGATTTCGGCTCGCAGAGCGTGGAGGAGTTGCTTAACATCAAATGGATCGTCAGCCGTGCCGTCGAAAAGTCCGGGTGCCTGATCCTGAACGCCGATGACGGACTATTGGTACGGAAGTCGATTGCATATGCCGGCGGCATTACCTGGTTCAGTTTGAGCGAGTCTAATCCCGTGATTGTCGAACACGTTGGGCGTGGTGGTGTTGCGTTCGTATATTCGGGCGGCGACCTCGTTCGGATGGACGGAGAAAACCGGCAAGTCATCTGCGCTGCCAGGGACATCCCGATTACATTGGGTGCTGCTGCAGAACACAACATTGCAAACGCGCTCGGCGCTGCGGCCCTCACGGAAAAACTCGGTCTGTCGATTGCGAATATTTCCAACGGACTGATAACGATGTCGCAGGACGCCAACCCGGGCCGCAGCAACCTGTATGAAATCGGCGGTTTCAAAGTGCTCGTAGATTTTGCACACAACCCACAAGCGATGCAGGCGCTTTTCGCAATGGCAGGTACGATTCCGGCAAAACGACGCTTGCTTTGCTTCGGCCAGGCAGGTGATCGCACCGATTCGCAAATTCGCGAGCTTGCGCGCAGCGCCTGGTCGATTGGCCTGGAGGCGGCGTTCATTTCAGAGCTGGGACATTACCGCCGTGGACGCGACGAAGGCGAGGTGTTCGCTATCCTGCGGGACGAGCTGATGAAGGAGGGTGCGCGAGACGATCAGGTAAGACACTTTGAAGAAGAGACCGACTCTTTCGATGCAGCACTGGAGTGGGCGGAAGAGGGCGATCTTGTCGTCATTCTCGATCTCGGTCGGGACTCGAATATCCAGGAAAAACTTGTCGCGCGTTCGTAGTCCCTGTCCGGGTACCGCCGGGAATCCTCCCGCGACGTGTCATTCGAGACTCAGGATCAGCTCCCAGTGCTTCTTCTCGACCGGGAATATCGAGAGTCGATTTCCTCGCTGATTCAGTCTGAAGTCGGCGAGAGCCGGATGCTCTTTCAGTTCCTTGAGCGTGACTGGTCGTTTCAGTTTGCGCACGAACGCTATATCGACGAGAAACCAGCGCGGATTCTCCTCGCTGCTTTTTTCATCGTAGTATTTTGATCTTGGATCGTACTGTGTTGGATCCGGATAGGCTTCGCTGGCTACTTTCGCAATTCCTGCGACCGCAGGCACTTTGCAACTCGAGTGATAGAAAAGCACGTCGTCGCCGATTCTCATGTCGTCTCGTATCATGTTGCGCGCCTGGTAGTTTCGAATGCCGTCCCAGGGTTCGGTACCATCGCGCTTTAAATCGTCAATGCTGTAGGCATCGGGTTCAGATTTCATTAGCCAGTAAGCCACTTTTCACCTTGCGGAATCTGTATTTGGAGGTGGGTGAGTCTAACATGCGTGTGAATTGTCTTGTGCCTACGTCCGGACCCGCAAGATCTATGTTACGGGCTATCTGACGTGTGTTAACATGCGGCCAAAACCGGTCGTCTCATTCCACGATAATTAAGAAAGCTCGAAATTTCATTTCCGGACTCTGACGGGGAGGTCAGTCAAGTGGGAAATATGCTCGCCAATATATTCGGCTCGTCGCCGGTCATGCCGCTCGAGAAGCATGTCGGCCTTGCTTACAAGTGCGTTAGTGAACTCAGGGGCTTTTTCGCTGCAGCCGTGACAGGCAACTGGGAGGAAGCATCCAAATTCCGTAGTCGAATCATCGAACTCGAGCACGAAGCCGACGATTTGAAGAAGAAGATTCGGTTGCGGTTGCCGAAAAGCCTTTTCATGCCTGTGCCACGCGAAGATCTTCTCGAACTTCTGCTGGTCCAGGACAAGATGGCAAATCGTGCCAAAGACGTATCTGGCATCGTTTTTGGGCGAAAAATGATTATCCCGCCGGAGATTGCCGATGAGTTTGTCGATTTCGTAGACAGAAACATCGACGCGGCGAAGCAGGCTCGTAAGAGCGTGCGCGAGTTGGATGAGTTGTTTACCAGCGGATTTCGCGGAGCTGAAGTCTCGCTGGTCGAGTCATTGCTCGAGGAACTGGATCAGATCGAAACAGACACGGATGATCGTCAGGCGGCGCTGAGAGCCTCTCTCTTTAAGGTCGAGAAGAACCTCGATCCCGTCAACGTGATGTTCTTGTACAAGGCAATCGAACTAACCGGTGAAATTGCCGACATGGCGGAACGGGTTGGTCGCCGCCTGGAGCTTTTGCTCTCCCACTAAAACTAAAAATCTGCAGCTGGGGACGCTTTAATGGAAGCAGAGTTTATCTACATTGGCCTCGCGGCGGTGTTTGGAATTTTCATGGCCTGGGGAATCGGTGCCAATGACGTCGCGAACGCAATGGCGACATCGGTCGGTTCCAAGGCGCTGACAATCAAGCAGGCCATCGTGGTTGCCGCCGTCTTCGAATTTCTCGGGGCGGTACTGGCGGGCGGTGCGGTTACGTCCACCATTCGCAAGGGCATCGTTGACTCTGATCTCCTGGTCGGATCACCCGAATTGCTTATCTACGGCATGCTTGCCTCTCTGCTGGCAGCAGGTACGTGGCTCCTGATCGCGTCTCGAAATGGCTGGCCTGTATCGACCACGCATTCGATTGTTGGTGCGATCGTCGGTTTTGCGGCCGTCGGTATCGGCATTGATGCAGTCCAATGGAGCCAGGTTGGTACGATCGTCATGAGCTGGGTTGTTTCGCCATTAACGGCGGGTTTCATTGCCTACCTTATTTATCGCAGCGTACAAAAGTTGATTCTGAGTCAGGATGATCCTCTGGCCCAGGCGAAACGTTACGTTCCTGTCTACATATTCTTTGCCGCCTTCACGATTACGCTGGTCACGATACTCAAGGGCCTGTCGCATGTCGGCATGGAGATCAGCCTGGCAGCAAGCTATTTGCTGGCTACAGGAATTGCAGTGCTGATCGCTCTGGTCGGAATGGTGGCGATTCAACGCATTCAGCCAGATCCGAAAATTGAGAAAAAGCAGCATTTTTATACGGTCGAGCGCGTATTTGCGGTGTTGATGGTTGTTACCGCCTGTTCGATGGCATTTGCCCACGGCTCGAATGACGTAGCCAACGCAATCGGGCCGCTGGCGGCCGTCGTAAGTGTGGCCCAGTCGGGCATCGTCGGTGCCAAGTCTGCGCTCCCGATCTGGGTACTGATAATCGGTGGTGCGGGCATTGTCATCGGCCTTTCGACTTTCGGAGTGCATGTTATTTCGACCGTAGGAAAAAAGATCACGCAGCTTACGCCCAGTCGTGGATTTGCCGCCGAATTGGCAGCCGCGACAACGATTGTTATTGCCTCTGGCACCGGTATGCCAATTTCAACTACGCACACGCTGGTTGGCGCTGTGCTGGGTGTTGGCCTGGCACGAGGAATCGATGCAATTGACTTGCGGGTTGTCGGGCGGATTTTCGTTTCCTGGGTGGTTACTATTCCTGCCGGTGCGTTCCTGGCGATCGTCTTCTTCTTTATATTCAAGACTGTGCTGCCCTGATTCCGGATCGGACGAGCTGACAATCAACGACAACGCGGCGATTCAGCTTGTCTGATCCAAGCACCAAATCCATCGGCCTCGGTGCTCGGCGCTACGCGCTGGGCATGATTGCAGCCGTATACGTTTTTAATTTCATCGATCGCCAGATACTGGCCATTTTGCTGCCGGCGATAAAGGCCGAGTTTGGTGTCGATGACTGGGTCCTTGGGTTCCTGGCCGGATCGGCATTTGCATTGTTCTACGCGACGCTGGGCGTGCCGATCGCCCTGCTGGCAGACCGGTGGAACCGGCGAAATCTGATCTCACTATCACTCGCCGTCTGGAGCGCGATGACAGCCCTGTCAGGCGTCGCCGCAAACGTGTTTCAGCTCGCGATGGCGAGAATCGGGGTCGGTGTCGGCGAGGCCGGATATGCGCCTCCGGCACATTCGATGATTGCCGACTATTACCCGCCGGAGCAACGCTCGACCGCAATGGGTATCTTTACGCTCGGCATTTCATTGGGTGTCATGATTGCGTACCTGGGCGGCGGCTGGATGGCGCAGAATATCGGGTGGCGACAGGCGTTCCTGATTGTGGGATTACCGGGTCTCGTCCTCGCATTGATTTTCAGGTTCACTGTTACCGAGCCGCGACGCGGAATGTCGGACAGCAAAGCAGACAGTGGCGAGAAATTCAGTGTTTCGGCTGTCGCGAGATTCCTGTTACGGCGAAAGTCATTTATCCATTTGTCTGTAGGCGCCGGGCTCTCATCCTTTAATGCTTATGCTGTGCTGAGTTTCTTCCCGAGTTTTCTGGAGCGCAGTCACGGGATGAATCTGCAGCAGATTGGCATTTTTCTCGGCATCATTATTGGCGTTTCAACGGGTATCGGTTTTGTCGGAGGAGGGTATTTCGCTGACAAGATCGGCGCCAAAGACAGGCGTCTTTCACTGCAAGCCGTTGCGGCTGCGCTCCTGCTTGGCTGGGTATTCGTTTTTCCCCTATATCTCCTTGAGAACCCTTACGTGGTGATTGGCCTGTTTTTTCTGCCGTCCACATTGACGAATTGCTATTTGCCAACCACGTTTGCACAAACCCAGAGTCTCGTGGATATCCGTATGCGATCCGTAGCATCGGCAATCCTGCTTTTTGTTATCAATATTATAGGGCTCGGACTCGGTCCGCAGGCTGCCGGAATCCTCAGCGACTACCTGGCGGCAACCCAGGGGGCGGATTCATTACGCTACAGCCTGCTGATTATCGGCGCTATCACCGGGCCGTGGACCGCGTGGCATTTTTATGCCGCGAGTCGCTACATCGAGTCTGACCTGGCACGGGTCGACGATCGCCAGTACTAGATTCGGCCTAGGTCTGTGGCCTCTTGCGAATTATCCGCGCAGTGGAGCTGCTTCGTGCCAGCAAGAGCCCGTCAGAGTTCAGCAGTTCGCCTTCCAGAAAACTGACAGTTTTGCCCATCCTCGTAATCCAGCCGCGCCCGATGATTTTTCCAGGGCGCGCTACGTCAAGGTAACTGACTTTGATTTCCAGCGTAGCCACAACGACAAAATCCCTGAGGACGCCGAAAACAGCATGGGCCATCGCGGCGTCCAGCATGCCTGCCAGGAACCCGCCCTGAACGATATCGCCGGAATGACAATGCGACTCGCTCGCTTCGTAATGCATTTCGACAACCCCGGTTTCTTCGTCGAATGAAACGACCGTGCCACCAAGAAGCTTGAGTGCCGGTGGTGCATGCGCGTTCATACTGCCGATCATGCCGGGGATCGTCATCTGCAATCAGACTGCACGCAAATACCAGTCAAAGTCGACATTGCTGATCGTGTTGTGGAATCGTCGGGACTCGTCTCGGCGATGGGCGGCATAGACCTTGCAATATTCTTCACCCAGGTAGTCCGGCAATATTTTGCTCCTGGCAAAAGCGTCGATAGCTGCGTCCCAGCGGTTTGGAATTTTCCGTTTCAGCGTAATGACCTCGCCTTCTTCGATCATCCTGCCCGGGTCACATTTGTTCTTCAGCCCGTAATGCACACCGGCACAGAGCGCGGCCGTTACCAGGTACGGGTTGGCGTCGGCTCCCGATGTCCGGTGTTCAAATCGAAGGTTATTCGCATCCGAAACTGGTACGCGTAATGAGACATTTCGATGGTTCGCTCCCCAGTTCGGTTCGACCGGGGCGAACATTTCCGGCCGTAGCCTGCGGTATGAATTGGCATTGGGCGCAAAAATGGCGGTGCTTTCTGCCATCGTCTTCGCCAGTCCGCCGATAGCATGACGGAGTCGTGCCGAAAACGGCGGTGAAGCATTTTTCTCTTTGCCTTGCGAGAAGTAATTAACACCGTTTTTGTCAACCAGGCTCATATGGACATGCAGTCCCGAGCCCGCGTCTTCTTCGAACGGTTTTGCCATGAAGCACGCAATGAATCCGTGCTTTCGCGCAATTGCCTTAATAGCGCGTTTCAACAAGACGCCATGATCGCAAGCCAGGACAGGATCATCGACATGCTGCAGATTGATTTCGTACTGGCCCGGTGCGAATTCAGACGTTGTTGTACCCGCCGGGATGTTCTGCGCTTCGCAAGCATCCTGCAGGTCATTCAGGAAGCCCTCGATTTCCCACAGGTCGTCCGGGCTGTAGACCTGGGGGCCCGGCTGCTGCCGGTTCATACCCGGAACTTTCGGTGCCAGCGGCGTAGGCTGATCCGCATTGGCATCAAGCAAGTAGAATTCCAGTTCCGTTGCCATCACGATCTTCAAGCCCATCTTGTGAAGGGGTTCGGCTGCACGCTCCAGGACATACCGCGGATCGGCGAAAAATGGCTGCCCGTCACGCGTGTAAAATCGAAAGAGCGCCTGGGCGCTGGGTCTTTCTGCCCAGGGAACCGCGGCGAGGCTGCCGGGAACGACAAAGGCATTGACGTCCGGGTCGCCGTCGCTGGCCGACCAGGGAATCCCGTTGATGACATCACCAATGGTGTCAATTAACACAGCTCCGCCCGGCAGGCAGAAACCGTCCGTGAAAGTCTTTGCAAATTCGTTTCTGCGGATTCGCTTACATCGAAGCACCCCTGTCAGGTCCGGGATGAGCAGTTCCATCACATCCGTTCCGGGGTGTTTCTTGATAAATCGATTCAGCTCAGCGTTGAGTTTGCTGGTCTGTCTGCTGGGCATTTTCGTCTTCCGTCGTTATGTCGGCGCCTATTAAGCATGAATTTCCGATGGCGTACCAGACCGGGCGGGGCTTATTTCCGCTGCTTTGGGGGCTCGCGTTCCGCGACAATTGCGGTCATAATATGAAATCCAGTCCCATATTATGATTCTCGCAATGAACGTGACCCGGCCGCCACAAGGCGCACAGGCGGCACTCAGAGCCGTCCGATTACTGAAGTTGTTTACCAACGAGCGACCCGACATGTCGCTGGCGGAGCTTTCCCGAGCATCCGGCCTGAACAAGACGACCACGCATCGGTTGCTGCGTGCACTGCAAAGCGAAGCGTTGATTGACAGAAACCCGGCAACAAGCACCTATAGCCTTGGAGCAGGATTGATGGCGCTGGGCGTGCAGGCCTTGGCCAGCAGTGACCTGCGCCGTCGTGTGCGTCCAGTACTTCGAAATCTGGCCCGTGAAACGGGAGAAACAGCGACCCTGGAAGTACCCTTCGAAGACAGCATGCTGATTCTCGATGAAGTTGCGGGGAAACACGTTCTTGGATCTGCAGGAAACATTGGTACACGCTGGCCCATTCACGCGACCTCGACCGGAAAGGTCTGGCTCGCGTTTGAGGATGCCGGCATCGAGCGGCTGGGGCAGAAGTTGAAGCCGTTGACGTCCAAAACAGTCGTGCGGAAATCAGATTTTCAACCACAACTCGCAGAGATTCGTCGTCGCGGTTATGCGATTACGATCGACGAACTTGAAGAAGGGTTTACGGCAGTTGCTACCATTATCCGTGGTGCGCTGGGCGATGTGCAGGGTGCGTTGTCGATTGGCGGCCCGACGCAACGCCTCACTGCAGCTCGCCGTGCGGAGCTTGGTATTTGTCTGTGCCGAGCTGCTGAAAGGCTCAATCCGGAGTTCTAGCCGGGTCCTGATGCTCGACATCAATGGCGGCCTGTATAGCTGATTTGCCCGCCTGCTGCCGATTGTTCTGGTGATGATGTGACGGCTTCATATACAGGACTGCGACGATTCGCGTATATTTGCCGCCTCGAAACGATTCCGGAGGTACGGGCCTTACAGGGCCTCGTATGAGTACAAAGCCGCTAATTGGCATACCGGCAGACCGCAGGATGCTGGAACCCCATCCCTTTCACATGGTGGGAGAAAAATATATAACGGCTGTCAGGGATGGCGCCGACGGATTGCCGTTTCTGATCCCCGCACTGGGTAATTCCCTGGATGCCGACGATATATTGTCCCGGGTTGATGGCATTCTGCTGACCGGGAGTCCGTCGAATGTCGAGCCGCATCATTACGATGGTGAGCCAAGCCGACCGGGCACCCTGCACGATACGCACCGGGATGAGACTACGCTGAAACTGATTCGTCGTGCGCTCGACAGGGGCGTGCCGCTTTTTGCCATATGCCGTGGTTACCAGGAATTGAACGTTGTGCTGGGCGGCAGTCTCCACCAGTATGTGCATGAGCAGCCGGGTTATCGTGTTCACAAGGAAAACCCGGAAGATCCGCTGGATGTTCAATATGGTCCATTGCATGAAGTGCACCTGGTTGAGGGCGGTCTCCTGAACAAGCTTGCCGGTACCGACACCGTTATGGTGAACTCCCTGCACTCTCAAGGTGTGGCCCGACTGGCTGACGGTGTGACGGTCGAAGCCGTTGCAGATGACGGCCTGGTCGAGGGGTTTCGAGTTGATGGCGCCAGGCAGTTCGCATTGGCAGTGCAGTGGCACCCGGAATGGAAGGTCACTGAAAACAAATTTTCAATGAGTATTTTTAAATCATTCGGTGATGCGTGCCGAGAGCACCAAGCCGAAAAAACAGGTGTAACGTGAGTGAAGAAGATTCGATTCAAGTATGGCTGAAAAAACACGGTATTGAAGATGTCGAGGCATTCGTGCCTGATATGGCCGGTGCGGCACGCGGCAAGGTCCTGCCTGCCGCAAAATTAGGCGTTGGTGAGCTGAAGCTTCCCGAGGGTATTTTCGCCCAGACGGTGTCCGGCGATTATGCCGTCAACAAGGACAATGTCGAGGATCGGGATATGCTGCTGATTCCCGATGAAGGAACGATCCGACCCGTGCCGTGGGCCTCTGATCCATCCGCATCAATATTTCTGGACTGCAATCATCGCGATGGATCCCCGGTTGAAACATCGCCGCGCCAGGTTCTCCGAAACGTGCTGCGTCTGTATTCGGCGAAAGGATGGAATCCGGTCGTCGCGCCTGAAGTTGAATTTTACCTGATCAACCCGCATTCGGATGCGAACGAAGAAGTTGAGCCTCCTGAAGGTCGGCTCGGTCGAACGGAAACGTCCAGGCAACCCTACAGCATTGACACGATGAACGACTTCGATCCGTTCATCAACGATGTCTATGCTTACTGTGAAGCGCAGGAAATCAATATCGACACGTTGTCCCAGGAAATGGGACCTGCGCAGTTCGAGCTGAATTTTTTGCACGGCAACGCCATCGATCTTGCTGACCAGGTTTTCCTGTTCAAGCGAACGGTTCGGGAAACGGCGATCGCACACGAGATGCACGCGACATTCCTGGCCCGGCCAATGTCTGAGGAGGCGGGTAGTGCTCTGCACATCCATCAGAGCGTGGTGGACAACGACGGGAAGAACATCTTCTCGAATGAGGACGGCACGGCCAGCGACTTGTTCCTGTCCTACATCGCCGGACTGCAGAAATACATGCCTGAGGCGTTGCTGATATTTGCGCCTTACGCAAATTCCTATCGGCGTTTTCTGAGTTATTGGGATTCGCCGGTTAACCTGAGCTGGGCAATCGACAACCGTACGGCGGGATTAAGGGTACCGGACTCCGGCCCGGAAGCGCGCCGTGTCGAAAACCGCCTTGCGGGATCGGACGTAAACCCGTATCTCGCCTTGGCGGGTACGCTGGCCTGCGGTTATCTGGGTATGCAGGAAGGCCTGAAGCCAACCGACCCGATAGAAGGGAGCGCCTACGACCTTCCATTCAGCCTGCATCGTTTCCTTTATGAATCCATCGATGCATTTGAAAGCAGTACCGCCATGCGCACGACGCTCGGAGAACCGTTCGTCAACCTCTATACCGCGGTGAAAAAACTTGAATGCCGGGAATTCCAGGAGATTGTGACCCCGTGGGAGAGGGAAGTGCTGATGTTTAACGTCTGATCCGACCAGACGACCGGAGCGGGTTCCGGCGACCTCTTGCTGATTTCAGGATATGGAGCGGGGGTGACCTTCTGACCCTTCTCAGCTAGCATCACCGCCAGTAATCCGCGGCCCACCGGCCGCTCGGGGAATATCAATGGCAATCGCTGAAAACCGCTCACGGTCAGAATGGCAGGAACTCGACCGTCAACACTACCTGCATCCTTTCACCGATCATAAAGATCTCGGGGAAAAGAAGAGCCGTATCATTACTCACGCCGATGGCGTCTACATCTATGACGCCGAAGGTAACAAGATCCTGGACGGGATGTCAGGCCTCTGGTGCGTCAATGCCGGCTATGGTCGCGACGAGTTGGTCGATGCTGCGACGAGGCAGTTACAGGAGCTGCCTTACTACAACAGCTTCTTTCAATGTGCACATCCTCCATCGATCGAACTGTCACGAATTCTCGGTGAAGTAACACAGCCGCATTTCAGCCGCGTCTTCTACACGGGTTCGGGTTCCGAATCGATCGACACGATGCTTCGCATGGTGTGGCGATACTGGGATCTGCTGGACCAGCCGGATCG
This sequence comes from Woeseiaceae bacterium, assembly GCA_024640345.1. Taxonomy (GTDB): domain Bacteria; phylum Pseudomonadota; class Gammaproteobacteria; order Steroidobacterales; family Woeseiaceae; genus SZUA-117. The sequence goes on along the minus strand of JAHEFD010000013.1, from coordinate 4,417 downwards.
CAAGCTGATCATCGGGCGTAAGAATGCCTATCACGGTTCAACCGTGGCTGGTGCAAGCCTGGGTGGCATGGCGCCTATGCACAAGCAGGGCGGATACCTGGGTAACATCGAACACATTGACCAGCCTTACTGGTTCGGCAGCGACAGGTCGATGTCACCGGACGAGTTCGGTATCCACGCGGCGAAAGCGCTGCAACGAAAGATCGAGGAAGTCGGAGCCGACAAGGTTGCGGCATTCGTTGGCGAACCGATCCAGGGAGCCGGTGGTGTCATTATCCCGCCTGACACTTATTGGCCTGAGATACAAAGGATCTGCGATGAGCATGGCATTCTCCTGATTACCGACGAAGTGATCTGCGGTTTCGGACGTCTCGGGGACTGGTTTGGCGCCGATTACTTTGGCGTGAAGTCGGACCTGATGACTTTCGCCAAGGGCGTAACTTCCGGATATCTGCCGCTGGGCGGGGTCATGGTCGGTGATCGCGTCAGCGATGTGCTGATCGACAAGGGTGGCGAGTTTTATCATGGTTTTACTTACTCGGGGCACCCGGCATCCTGCGCTGTTGCAATCGAAAACGTGCAGATTCTGCAGCGGGAAAAACTTCTCGGGCGGGTGCGCGATGACATTGGTCCGTATTTGCAGAAGAAATGGGCGACACTTGCGGAGCACCCGATCGTTGGTGAGACACGCATGGTTGGACTGATGGGCGCACTGGAACTGGTTAAAGACAGTGACTCGCTGGAGCGCTTCGATGAAAGTGACGGTGCCGGTACTATCTGCCGCGATTTACTCGTCAACAATGGCCTGGTGATGCGTGCGGTTGGTGATACGATCGTGACGGCGCCGCCGTTGACGCTGTCACATGCTGAAGCGGATGAACTGATCGAAAAGGCATGGAAGTGCCTGGATCTCACGCAAAAGGCGATTTAAAAAGAGCAAAAGAATGACGGTAAAGAAGGCAGGCGATCATGCCATTGATCGCGAGAATTTGTACGGCACTATCAATGAACCGACCTACGCGGGCGCGGTTTCATTCATGCGCCGAAAATATACCCGCGATCTTAAGGGTGTGGATCTCGTCGTGACAGGCGTACCGCTCGACACGGCTACCACTAATCGTCCCGGCACACGATTTGGCCCGAGGAGTATTAGGGCGGCGTCTTCATGCATTGCATGGATGCGGCCCTATGGCATTGCGGTCGATCCGTTCGACAAGCTCGCTGTAATTGATTACGGCGATTGTTTCTTCGATTTCGGTCGGCCGGAGACAATTCCAGGAGCCATCGAGGCCCATGCGAGCAGCATTATCGATAAAGGCCCTGGTTTACTGACATTGGGCGGCGACCACTTTATCGCGTGGCCACTCCTCAAAGCGCACGCGAAGAAGCACGGCAAGCCACTTTCGCTACTGCATTTCGATGCGCACAGTGACACCTGGGCAGATGAAGAAGGTCGGGTCGATCATGGAACGATGTTCTGGCATGCGGCCAAAGATGGCCTTGTCGACCCGGCCAGGTCGGTACAGATTGGCCTGCGTACGACCAACGACGACACCCTGGGTTTCAACATTTTCGACGGTCCCTATGTTCATGAGAACGGTGTAGCCAAGGTCGTCGCGGAAACAAGGAAGATCCTCGGCGATAATCCGGTCTACCTGAGTTTTGATATCGATTGCCTCGATCCAAGTTATGCACCCGGTACCGGTACCCCGGTTTGCGGCGGACTCACGTCGCACCAGGCAATCGCAATTCTGAGGGGCCTGGTTGGCATCAACCTTGTCGGTATGGATCTCGTCGAAGTATCTCCTGCGTATGATATCGGTGAAATCACATCGTTAGCTGGCGCCACGCTGGCGATGGAGATGATCAATATGTACGCGAATCGACACGGCACCTGATCGCTCCGATAGTGATACCCGAATCGTCGTCACCGGACTCCCGGTTTCTCGAAGCTGCAATTGGGGAAGCCAGAAAGGGTCTTCGTGAGGGCGGAATTCCGATTGGTTCCGTACTGGCAATCGACGGTGAAATTATTGGCCGTGGTCATAACAGGCGGGTCCAGTCCGGTAGTGCCGTATTGCACGCGGAAATGGACTGCCTGGAGAACGCCGGCCGTCTCGCTGCCGGGGACTATCGGCGCGCTGTATTGTATTCGACCCTTTCGCCGTGTGACATGTGCAGTGGTGCGATCCTGCTTTATGGGATTCCGACCGTTGTTATCGGCGAAAACCGGACTTTCGTGGGACCGGAAGACTATCTGCGTAGTCGCGGTGTCCAGTTGCAGATCCTGGACGACGCAGAATGCATTCGTCTTATGGAGGCATTCATTGCTGACAATCCGACATTGTGGAACGAAGACATTGGTAAGTAGCTCGTGAAGATCTGGGTCGATGCTGATGCCTGCCCGGTAGTAATCAAGGAGATCCTTTACCGGGCGGCCAAGAGAACAAACACAGAAATGACGCTGGTGGCCAACCAGCCACTGAACGTTCCCCCATCGCCACTGATCAGGACGATTCAGGTTTCATCCGGGTTCGACGTTGCGGACAACGAGATTGTCAGGCGCTCGGAGTTCGGTGATCTTGTGATCACGGCGGATATCCCGTTAGCTGCCGAGGTCATCGATAAAGGTGCGCACGCCCTGAATCCACGGGGTGAGTTGTATACGACAGAAAACATCAAGGCGCGTTTGAATATGCGTGATTTCATGGATGCATTGCGAGGCAGCGGCATTCAAACAGGCGGGCCTAAGGAATTCAGCCAGTCCGACCGGCAGACCTTTGCCAACGCGCTGGACCGATTGCTGGCTAAAGCGCAATAACAACCCGCCTTCAGGGTCCCCGGTGACGAAACTTCCGAGTTGATCGATGGGTCATATCAAACAATGCAGTCAGAAATCGATCGCCGAATGGCCTAAAACCCGGTGCCTTATTCGGCAGGTTCGACTAAGCTCAGAATTACGAAACGAGCCGCATCGATGCTCTGCTTGTCCCAAACCTACGCTCCTTTGATCAGAAGGAGGAGGCAGATCCGATGAAAAAAGCCATCTTTATCCTGATTGTCTTGCTCCAGGGCGCTTGCGCGAGCACTGGTGGCAGAGCACTTGGTCCGGGCGATAGCACGATATCGGCAGGTAATGCGGTCATTGTTTTTTCCACCCGGGTTGCAGACAACACCAGGTTTCAGACCTGCTCGGTTTTGAGCGGCAAATCAGCTGCGACCGCAACATGGTTTGGCTGGAATGTCGTCGAATCCGGATCGAACACAGTAGCACTTGAGGTGCCCGTTCCGGCGTATGGTTTTTTCCGCTTTGCCTGTACCTACAATGGACTGGTAGTGAGTACCAGTGCAGAAGGTCCAATGCTGGACCTGAAGGCAGGGGATGTCATCTACCTGGGCAGGCTGGTAGTTAGTGACACTGTGTTTGGGTCCGCACCGGGTCACCGCAGAATGCCAACGGCGGTCAGACTGACTTTCGAGGATCGGAGCGAAAGCGACCTGGATGACCTGCAAGATAGAATGCCCTTGCTGGAAATGGGCGCCATCGTTGTCAGTATTCCGGAACGGTGGAACAGCCTGGCGTTGAACAGGCTTCGGCCATATAACCACGGACTTCGAGTGGTTCAGGCTCCGACAGCCGCCTCGTTTGTTAACCTCCAATAAGGATTGCTCGCGGAAGTGAACGCAGCGCTGGCTTCAGAAGCTCGGTGGTGTGCAGGCCGATACCGTTATGCATTCTTCGTTACCGGTATTTCTGAAGCGATGCGGCAAGTGGCTGTTAAAGCGGTACGCATCACCAGCGGACAGTGTCTGGACCTGGTCGCCGACAGTCACTTCAAGACGTCCCTGCAACACAATGCCACCTTCCTCGGCATCGTGACTGAGCATTGATTGACCGGTATCGGCACCGGGTCGGTAACGTTCGTACAGTATTTGCAGCTGACTGTTGCTGAGGTCACTGCCAACCTGTAAATAGGAAATCGGTCCGCTGCTGATCTCCGAGAGTTCGTTTCGTCTGTAAAAATACTTTCCTTCTGTCATTGAAACCGAGGCGAAGAATTCTGCGAACGACACGCCAAGTGACTCCAGGATGCGTTTGAGCAGCCCTATCGATGGATCGGTGCGGCCATGTTCAATCAGGGAAATCGTCGCATTCGACACGCCGGATGCAGCTGCCAGTTTGCGCTGTGACAGTCCGCGGGAGGTCCGCAGGGTCTTCAGTCTGAGGCCGATATTATCCATATGAGTGATCCGTGTTGAATTGTTAAATATGATCAACGTCCGTTCGTTGTATTCTAATAAAAACAAAGAGTTAAATTCAATTGTTTAAATATTGTTAACTTTTCCGCCTTACAGTACTCTGGCTGGCTATGCAGGAAACAACTGAACATACCGGCTCCTACTACGCAGCGACGGC
>JAHEFD010000169.1 GCA_024640345.1 Woeseiaceae bacterium | reverse complement strand
TGCATCAATAGCAAATGCCAACAGAATACTTATGACGATCGCCATGCCTTCAACGGCTAGACGACTCCAGGGAATATTTGCGTGGGAAGCCATAATTCTCATAGCCTGAATCCGAATGCCCGCTGTGGGTCAGTAGCAGTCATCCTACCTCAATTCTCCTGAATGGTGGCTTTAGGACAAAATGGCTCGAACCGCGATTTTTTGCATCAATGCAAATTAATTGGTTACTGACCCAAAATTCCACTCGAGTGTGGTGGTCTCAGCATTACTAAATCATGAAGTTTAGATCTGTTTGCGGCGCTTAAGCCCGGCAAAATAGGAGTCGAACTGAGGTTTTCAGTCCCTGATTGATTAAACTCCGTACTGACCCCAATTTCACCAATTTCAGCATCCAACAAGATTGGTGAGACATGGCCGCTCACTGGCTAATCCACCGCATACCGGGGTAAGTCACGGCTAGATGCACGATCAATTTGGAAGCGGCCCTTTTAATAGCGGAATATCTGGTAAATACTCACCGATTATAAAAACCCTGATAAATAATAGTTAGGCCTCATGAAGAACATCAGCGCAATCATGCAGCAAGGAGCCAAGATGACTACGCAGCCTGCAACTCAGACGAAGGGTTTCTTGTTGTTCCGGCGCGCAATCATCATTGTTCTCGCCGGGCTGTTGATCTTCTACCACAGCCTCACGCTCTACGAGATGTATCTAGGCAATGGCAACGGCGCACATACTCTCTTCGACCATGTGCAGTCAGTCTTCCGTGTGCTTATCACCATTAATTTGCTGCTCGTTGTCTTGGGAGTGCGCTGGGCATTGTGGGGGATGTGGCTCAGTATCAGTGGGCTTGTCGCAACTCATTATTGGGCGCATTTCGGCAATTTGCCCGTCGATTTCACTGAAGGCAGGCACCCGCTATCCTATCTGAAGGGCTTCATATTCCCAACAATCATTACCTTGTCGTTCCACTCCTCAAACCGGCTCGGCGCACGCGCCGCCAGAACTTGGATCTCCCGGCATGAGGCCTAACAATTCATTCACGAATAATTGGGGTCGAACCGAGATTTTCAGCATCAAGTCAAATTAGTTGCGTACTGACCCCAATTCTTCCCTATCAGACGCTATGCATGTTTCACATTGGAGATCGATCATGACCTTTCAGGACTGGGGCGCGCTAGGAGATATGATCGGGGGTGCCGCCGTTGTGGCGTCGCTGATATACCTGGCTATTCAAATTCGTCAGAGCACGCAACAGATGGCTCAAAACGCCGCTGCAATGAAGCTCTCGGCATTCGAGCGCAATATCGAATCTGCCAATAGAATGCGTGAACCGTTGATCCTTAACCCGGACCTGGCCGGACTCTTTCTCCGCGGACTTCATGACTACGTCGGCCTGGAGAGCCTTGAGAAGTTTCGTTTTGGGTTGCTGATGCGAAACATACTGGCTGAATTTCAGGGCGCATACCTTCGGCATATTGCGGTTCGTGGGGATGCTCGCGAGCTTGAGGAGACTGCGAGATTCATTGAGTCGGTACTCGTTAATCCCGGGGCCCGAGCGTGGCTGAGTCGAAATGAGGCGGACTGGCGTCCCGAGTTTCGAGCCTTCATCACCGAGCGGTTGGCGAACCTGGACAAAAAGGCCGAACAGGCGCGCAACGACAAGGAATCAAGCGAGAAAATACTGTAATTAACTCAAACGGAAAATAGGGGTCGAACCGAGGTTTCCAAGATCACCCGGGCCGTGGGGGAATCAAATTGCGGTTCTACCCCGGTTCTTTCGTGTGACAGCTTTATTTGTCTGCATGGGCAATACATCAGCTTGGTGCTGGTAGCGGGTTTAAGCCAAAAAATAAGAGGCTGCCTCTTAGCCGAATAAGCGCCGTTTCATTATGCGAGGTCTAATACTATGAAAATGTCCATTGCGCCGATCAAAACGACGATAATTGGGGGGATGGTCTTCCTGGTACCATGCGTTGTCGTGTTCGCCGTGGCAGCGGAGGCTTTCAAGCTGACGTTTCGACTGGCCGACCCTGTAAGCGCCTGGATTCCGGTTGACTCCGTTGGCGGTGTTGCAATTGCAAACATCGTCACGGTTCTTCTGATACTGGTCATCTGTTTCGCCGCCGGGCTGCTTGCGAGAAGCGCGTTTGGGCAGCGAACGTATCGTTCCCTCAACGAAAGGCTGCTGATGCTGTTTCCACGCTATGCCTTTATTCGCAGTATGACCGAGGGTCTAAGCGGCGATGGCAAGACCCAGACACTGAAACCGGTTCGAGTCACGTTCGACGATCACGTTCAGATCGCGTTTGAGGTGGAGCGCGATGAATCGGGGCTTGTCACTGTGTATTTACCAGGGGCTCCGGATCCGTTGGCTGGATCTGTTGTCCACGTGCCGGCCGACCGGATCGAACCGCTGGATACGAACTACAATGCGGTGGTCAGCGGGTTGCGAAAAGTCGGCGTCGGTACCGGTCATCTTTTGCGGTGAGCGGATCACCGAGCGAAGAAATTTAGTTTGCCTAGCACCCCCTCCAAGCCAGTCACCGTGAACCTGACCACACCGATTACGCAATGCAACGAGTCAGTTACGCCGACCGTTACGCATCTTATTGATCTGAGCGATCTTCCTCCAGCAAAATTTCACCGGACTCATCAATAATTCTGATGACATTGAACTCTGATTTAGGGACGCTGATGGCCAGGCAAGGGGACGTGATGACCTGAGCCACAACGTCGTCGTCGCTAGGTTGCCGCCAGATGCTGTCGATAGTCAGGATATCTCCTCGAACCACGACGGCATTTACCGCTGAGGACAAGTCCACGGAATATCCGGAACTCGGTTTTTCTCCCATGGCGATAACGATCACGCTATGGGAAGCAAAATCGACGTTGCCTGTGGTATCTGCAGTCGACTCAGCTGCCTCGTGCCAGTCGTTCCACGCCTCCGCGCGCCCAAACAGCCGAATTGCCGGCTGAGCCTCGGGGCAATAATCTCCACGATAGATAACGCTGGCAGACATGGCGGCGTCGTCAACCGGCCGCTCGCTTTTTTCCAAGCCGCAGGACGCGACAGTGGCCATCGCTAACAGGAAGATGATCTTACCTGGGCCTCGGAGGTTTCTTTTGTATCGGTTCAAGGATTTGTCCATAACTATAAATTCTCGTCAAAGAGATAGCAGATCATAGCCTGCACTCGTCGACTGGTGCCATCGATAGTTGTCTGTTCGGCTGAGCGCTACTTTCCAGCCTTGACGGCGAGTTGCACCAATTCGGCCACCGAACTGACATTGAGTTTTCTTGTCAGGTTGCTGCGATGGCGCTTTACGGAACGTTCATCGATTCCCATCTCAGACGCGATTTGCTTGTTCAAGCAACCGCGCAAAACGCCGGCCAGCACTTCGTTTTCGCGCGGTGTCAGTAGTTCGAAGCGGGCCAGCAAATTCTGGTGCTGCATACGGCCTGCGCGCTCGAGGGTATCGCGCTTGAATGCGCGCTCGATCGCGACCAGCAGCTTCTCCTTGGGCGCCGTCTTATCCAGGAAATCCACGGCGCCATCGCGCATGGCCTCGACCGTGGCAGGGGTATCACCACGACCCGTGACAAATACGAAAGGTAAGGGGTCAGCAGATTGTGCAAGCGTGGCCTGTAGCTCGAGTCCATCCATATCCGGCATGTGCAGATCTGTCACGACACAACCCGCCGCCTCGGGAGACCTCTGTGCCAGGAATTCAGTCGCGGACGCGTAACACTCGACTGCATAACCGGCGCCGCTTAGCAATCGGCGCATGCCGGTCAGATATGACGCGTCGTCGTCGACGACGAACACGATCTGTTGCGGCGCGCTCACGCAGTCGCTCCCGGCTCCACAGAGGGCAGCGTGAATCGAACCGTGGCACCGCGGTCCGGGTTGTTCTCCGCCCAGATCCGGCCGCCATGCGTCTCGACGATCGTTCTTGAGATCGCGAGGCCAATACCGGTTCCACTATTCTTCGTCGTGAAAAATGGCTCAAACAGTTTTGGCAAAACGTCTGGATCGATTCCCTCTCCGTTGTCGACGACGGCCAGCTCAACCATCCCACCTCCAATCCGCCGGGCACAGACCGCTATCTGCCGTGGTCCGTGCCGGCTGAATTCAAGTGCATCCAGGCTGTTTAGCAGCAGGTTCAGCAGGACCTGCTGCAAATGAATCCGGTCACCGTGAATTTTGGGCAATTCGCGCTGCAGATCGACACGCAATTCCACGTTACGCGCCCGGATTTCAGCGTGCA
>JAHEFD010000168.1 GCA_024640345.1 Woeseiaceae bacterium | reverse complement strand
CGAGCTGTCGTAAGGTGATCTCGATTTCGACAGGTGGATATCCGGTTTCTCAAACCGGGTATCAAACGGGAAGACGGTGCGTCAGATAAGACAATCCCGTCACTGCCCCCGCAACGGTAAATGAGTCAGTCGATCTATTGAGCCACTGCGTAATACGTGGGAAGGCGATCGACAGCGGCACTTTCAGTGTCACTCATGAGTCCGGAGACCGGCCCGTCGATTGGTCCACTATTCAATCGCGGCGGGCGATTTGTGGAGATGCTGAATCTCTGACCCCTCCCCGATCGAAACAAAGCGTGAAGCGCGGGGAGCTTTGCGGGAGAGAGTTTTATGCCAATGCGTCAGCCATTCCTGGTCACGTTATCGTTCGTATTGCTTGCTGCACCGTTACATGCTCAATCGGTGGTATCTGAAGCCGAACCTGACACTATCGTCGTATCCGCCTCGCGGTCACCACTGCAGAGAACGCAAGTGGGCAGTGCACTTACGGTGATTTCGAGTGACCAGATCGAACTGCGCCAGGCCCGCTACGTCACTGACATTTTGCGTGCAGTCCCGGGCTTTTCCGTGACGCAGACGGGAGCCATTGGGTCGCAGACACAGGTTCGGGTACGTGGTGCAGAAGCCAATCATGTGCTCGTTCTGATTGACGGAATTCGAGCCAACGATCCCGCAACCGGTGACGAATTCCGATGGGAGTACCTGACAACCGCTAACGTTGAGCGAATCGAAATCGTTCGCGGTCCACAAAGCTCTCTTTGGGGAAGCGATGCCGTTGCTGCTGTTGTTAACGTCATCACACGGACCGGAAGCGGATCACCTCGTGTTACTGCCTACGCCGAAGGTGGTTCAAACGAGTCCCTGAATGGCGGCATGAGCGGCGGAACGCGGGGCGACAACTGGTCACTGGGTTTCGGCGTGGAGCGACTCGAAACCGACGGTAACAATATTTCCCGGACAGGCGACGAGATGGACGGGTCTGATGTCCTCTCCGCATCCGCCTCCGCCAGCGTTGCCGCCTCGGAAAGACTGTCATTTGATTTTGGACTGCGTGTGATCGACGCCTACTCCGAAGTCGACCCTACAGACTATTTTGTAACCGGGTTGCCGACCGACGGGGATATCGCCAACGAAGGTTCCCGCGCCTATGCTCACGCCGGAACCACTTATCAGGGCAAAATTCGCCATCACCTCAATGCACGCTACCTGGATACGACAAATGACAACCTGGTCGATGGTGTACGGGATTCTTCGACAGAAGCCGACAGATTGACGCTTTCCTACCAGGCCGATATACCCATCCGTGACCATTTACTTTCCATGGCCATTGAACACGAAGACACCAACTTTCGGCAGCGGGGCGTCATCGGTTTTGGGGACCCGAATCAGGACCAGGGAATGTCCGTTTCCAGTTTCATTGCCGATTACCAGTTTCACGCCCGGGAAAACCTGACCTGGTTACTTAGTGCACGCTACGATGACAGCAGTGATTTTGACAACGTGGTAACCGGCCGCGTATCGGTCGCCTGGCAATTGACCGACGCGACGCGCCTAAGAACCAATGTCGGAACCGGACAAAAAGCGCCGACCTTCATTGAAAGATTCGGCTATTTCCCCAGCCAGTTTGTCGGGAACCCCGATCTAAAGCCGGAGTCCTCGACATCGTTCGACATTGGCATTGACCACCAGTTTGGCGGGGATATGGCCAGCGTGGGTTTAACCCTTTTCAGGCAGGACCTTAAAGACGAGATCAATGGATTTGTCTTTGATCCTGTTACCTTTCTGACAACAGCAGAAAACCGGACAGACACAAGCGATCGAAAGGGAGTTGAAATTGAGGCGCTGGTAAAAGTTTCGGACACGCTTGAACTCAGCGGCAGCTACACTTATACGGATTCGAACGAAATCAATTCAGGAGTCTGGACACGCGAGTTACGCAGACCGAGGAATGCCGGGCACATCAGTGCCATCTATCAGATCCCCGATCGTCGAACCACATTTGCCCTGGCGGCGGATTATGGCGGTACCCGAAGCGATGTCTACTTCCCCCCTTATCCCGATCCGTCCGAGATTGTCTCACTCGACAGCTTCTGGCTGGTTGACCTTACCGCGACGCACAACCTGACGGATACAGTTGATGTATTCATTCGACTGAATAACCTTCTCGACGAAGATTACGAACAGGTCTATGGATTCGCGACACCGGGTCGAACAGGTTACGTTGGCATCCGTGCGGACTTTGGTCGCTAGCACTACAAAGTTCGGACTATGTGCCGTCCGAATTGCACGGCACCGGTGAGCAGTTAATTACCTCTTGGCTCGGCCGTCGAGTCCCGCATTCGCAGCAGAAATTCGCTCAGATCAGTCGAGCCTGACCTGGACAGGGCCTGACAGGCCAGTTTTGAATGTGTCGGTCCCTTGTCCTGGGCCAGTTTCGCTATACCCACCAAGTCATCGACTTCGATTTCAAATCCAACGATACCGCCAATAAACAACTCGAACCTGGGATCATTTTTTTGCATACCAAATTGTTGCTGCGGCCCCCCGAAACGCTTCGTCGCGTCACATAACATATCGACGGCATCGGCATCCCGGATTAAACGGCTGACGGTGCCAACTCCTTTGACCATCACATAAAACCAGCCGGGAAGCTGTGGGTCCGGATAAATGTCGGGCGATGCATAGCTGTTCGGGCCGCTGAACACAAATGAAACACCCTGCCCCGGTTCAAGTTTCCCGATTTGCGGATTATTCCGATCGAGATGCCCGGTCAGTGTCGTCTTGCCGTCGGGCCGAACGTCCAGCATCAATGGCACAAGTGAAAGGTCGGCCGTATCCCGACTGCCGGTAATGAGAGTGGCTAACGGAAACGTGGTGATAATTTCATCAATTGCGTTACGACTGACGATTCGAAATGGTCTTAACGGATAATGCTCGGTCAATTTGCGAGTCCTTTAACGGATAGTTGTTAAGGGAGTATCCTTTGTAACATGCCGTTACGCTTCCTGCCCCTCATTGCCGGACTGCTGCCAATCCTGGCCATTCACGCCAGCTTGCTAGTCGCAATCAATGCTGGCGCCATCCCTGCCTGTGTACCCTACATCGACGGATGTGCCTCAATCAGTGCGACGGGCCGATATGAACCGGCCGTATTTCTCTTCAAGCCGGCCATGACGACGGAAGCTGTTGTAATGGTTATCTACTGGTCGCTTAGCGGCTTATGGCTTCGCCAGTTATCGCGAGCCGCCGGCATGAAAGACAGCGCGGCGATCACCACGATGTCGCTAATCGGGATTGCCGGAGCCATTGCTCTCGTCATCTACGTGACGTTCCTCGGGACCCAGGCGCCGTTCTACGAGTTCATGCGCCGCTTTGGAATCTATCTCTATTTCCTGTTCACTGTCGTTGCGCAATTACTGCTCGCAAGGATGGCTATCCGGAGGGGTACAAAACTGAACCTGGCATCCTTGACGAAAATCTCCCGACTGCAATTCTGGCTCTGCATTGCGCCGTTTGCGCTCGGTTCCCTCAACTTCGTACTGAAATCAACCCTGGATAACCCCGACCCGGCAGAAAACGTGATTGAGTGGATTTCCGCCTTGTTGATGCACATCTATTTTGTATTGGGCTACCTGGCATGGCGGGATACAGGCTTCAGCGCGAACTGGACAGTCAGAATTTCGAGGCCCGACTAGGGGCAGGATTTGCACGTTGGCGGCGTTAATACGATGGCATGAAGCCGCCGCGAAAACGGATTCAACAACTCAGGTCGCTGCCTTCATCGCTGCTGAAACATCGCCCTCGTCGTCGTCTTCGCTGTCGGGGGCGAGAGAATAGTCCAGTACGCCGGTCGCAATCATGTCAGTCGACGCCTGGGCAATAGAAAGCTCTGTCTCCACCTCGCGAAGCTTCACTTCGGACTTAACGTTTTCGGCCGCACGGTTGGACAGTTCAGCCCTGAGTTCACGTGTCTTCTTTACGGAACCTTTCAAATCAGCTCGCAGCTCTGCGACCAACTTCTGCTGCTCGGTAATTACATTGTCGCGACGTTCGACACGCTCTTTCTCTTCCGCCAACTCATCCCTGAGGCCGCCCAACTGGGCCTTGGCCTTCTCGGCCTCGGATTGGGCAATTCGAAGTTCTGCATCCAGGTTCCTGATTCGATCGTCCCTCGGGTCTCGCTTGCGGGCGGCGAATCGTGCCCCCACGTAGGCCCCGATTTTGCCCACAAGCCACCCCAGCAGGAACGCAGCGCCTGCGACGTACAAAAGGGTGTT
>JAHEFD010000074.1:9245-15257 GCA_024640345.1 Woeseiaceae bacterium | reverse complement strand
GACCGCTTGAAATCGGAAATTGTGTTGTGTTGCAGGCCACGCACCATGTCTCCGACGAAGCGCTCCGAATGGACATAGCTCACTCGTGCGCCCGGCTTGTTCTTTACCATCGCGTTGCCGATGGCCTGCATCAGGTGAGTTTTGCCGAGCCCAACCCCGCCGTATATAAACAAGGGGTTGTAGGATTTGCCGGGATTTTCGCCGACCTGGTAAGCAGCGGCCCTCGCAAGCTGGTTGCTTTTACCCTCCACAAAGTTATCGAAACTGAAGTCCGGATTCAGTCGGCTAACGACCGGATCAACACTCGCGGCCCTCGGTGCCTGTTTCGCCGTACTTTGGGGGGCAGTATGAATCTGTCGGGAGCCAACCTCCACAACGACCTGGTTACCGCCCCCAACCCCGTCCACGATCTCCTCGATGCGTCCGAGGTAGTGCTGATTGAGCCAGTCAACCACAAAGCGATTCGGCGCAAGCAGCTTTAGCACCGATCCGTCTTCGACGGCCTGCAAAGGCCGAATCCAAGTGTTGAATTGCTGCTCCGGCAGTTCAGCCTGGAGGTCGCGCACACAGCGATTCCATAGATTCGTTTCAGCCTGCAAGAAAGTCCCCGAAGCTTGCGCTTTTTTTGGTCGTTTTGGTCAATCGGTGAGACCGGGCAGTCTATACCGTCTATCGGGGCTTCGCCATACGCGCTAAACCGCATCACACATGGGCCCGGAGGCGAAATTCGACCGATTTCCGAATACGCGTATAAGGCCTTATTCTATTGACAGAAAAGAGGCTCACGCGTACCCTTGCCGGCCTTCTTGTGGGTGGGCACAGACCCCGTCAACAAATCGTTCAGCGCTTCAGACGCGCGCAAACAGAATTTAGCCAGGTAGCACCCAAATGAAACGAACATTTCAGCCCAGCACCCTGAAGCGGGCTCGCACGCACGGATTCAGAGCACGGATGGCCACGAAAGCCGGCCGCCTCGTATTAAAGCGCCGTCGCGCCAAAGGTCGGGCGAGGCTGACCCCGTAAGGCGGGGCAGCACCGGTCGAAGCAGCTACGGAAAAAAACCAGGCACCGGACGTCGACATGGACAGCCGCTTCACACCTCGAAGTCGGCTTGCAGACAAAACCTCATACCGTCGCGTCTTTGAAAAGGCCGAACGAAGTCGCGATAACATGTTTACCGTTCTCTACAGGCCCAATGGCACAGATGTGCCGCGCCTTGGCCTGGCGATCAGCAAGAAGAACTGTCGCCTGGCAACAGGCAGAAACCGACTGAAGCGCATAGTCAGGGAGTCGTTCCGCCACCATCGAACCGAATTGCCGGGCTTGGACATCGTTGTCATGAATCAGCCGGCAGCCGCTCGCGCAAATAACAACGCCTTGTTTGGCAGCCTTGATGCTCACTGGCGACAATGCAATCAGCGGCATTCAGAGAAGGCAGGAAAAAGCTAAATGGAAAACCAACGACTGCTCATATGGGCAACATTCGGCATGTTGCTCTGGATGACGTACCAGGCATGGGTCACCGACTACGGCCCGGCGGCCAGCAGTCCGGTCCAAAGCACACCAGGCCAGGTCGAGCCGGTCGCGGCAGACGATGGTGGTATTCCTTCCTTGCCCCAGGACAGCGCTGATACGCCGGTACAGACGATCGCAGATGCGGCGCCCGCACTCGACGGACAGGCCCCGGCGGTCATCGAGGAAACCGCACAGACCATTCGCGTGAAGACCGATGTGCTCGATGTCGAGATAAGCACCATTGGCGGCACCCTGACCCGCGCGCGCTTGTTGACCTACCCGGTCCACAAGGACGAACCCGATACCCTGGTAGCACTGCTGAACCCCGCGGTCTCCGACCTCGGGCTGATTCGTACCGGCCTTAATGATGCCAGTGAGGGAGCGAAAGCGGACCACACCGCGGTCTACACAGCAGCGAAAACTAATTATGAGCTGGGGAACCAGCAAGACATTATTGTGCCCCTCATGTGGACCAACGACCAGGGCATCAGCGTAGAAAAAACCCTGCGCTTTACCCGCGGCAGTTACAGGATCGACATCAGCCAGCGGTTGGTCAATGCCGGCGAACAGGAGTGGCGCGGCGCTGATTATGCCCAGATTCGACGGCGGTCCCACGAAGTTGAGCGCTCGATGTTCGACGTTGATTCGTATTCCACCGACAGCCCAATCGTATTTGATGGCGAAAAGACGGAAAAACTGAAACGCGACGACCTCATGTCTGATGGGCCGTTTGAAATCAAGACGGCCGAAGGTTGGGTCGGGGCGATTCAGCACCATTTTGTAAGTGCTGTTGTTCCGCCGGCCGATGCGGAATACAACTACAACGTTTCAATCAGCAACAACATCACGACGGCGAGCCTGATCCGAACACCGACGATTCGGGTCCAGCCGGGTGAAGAATATATTTTCGAAACGACGGCTTTCGTCGGCCCGAAACTGCAGTCCCAGCTGGAAGAAATAGACCCGACCCTCAAGCTCACCGTTGACTATGGATGGCTGACGATTATCTCCCAGCCGCTGTTCTGGCTGCTGAGCAAAGTCTTCTCCCTGGCTGGAAACTGGGGCGTCGCAATCATCGTCGTTACGGTCATGATCAAGGCGGTGTTCTACAAGCTTACCGAAGCAAGTGGACGCTCCATGGCAAAAATGCGCGAGATCCAGCCCCGCATGAAAGCGCTGCAGGATCGATACAAAGATGATCGCCAGGCGCTGAGCCAGGCCATGATGGAGTTGTACAAGCGGGAGAAAGTGAATCCCGCGGCCGGCTGTTTGCCAATCCTGATCCAGATGCCGTTTTTCCTGGCGTTCTACTGGATGCTGCTGGAAAGTGTGGAGATGCGGCAGGCGCCGTTTGCTTTCTGGCTGACGGACCTTTCTTCTCGCGATCCGTATTTTATCCTGCCGATCATCATGGGCGCCGCCATGCTGGGACAACAGCGTCTCAACCCCACGCCGGGCGACCCTGTGCAGGCCAAGGTCATGCAGGTAATGCCGATAATCTTCACCGCGTTCTTCGCCTTCTTCCCGTCGGGCCTCGTCCTTTACTGGGTGACAAACACGATTCTTTCGATTGCGCAGCAGTGGTACATCAACAAGCTGGTTCACGAAGAAGCCGCCGCCAGAAAAGGCAATCGAAAAAACAAGGACAAGGACAAGGACAAGTCCGGGTCCTGACACAAAGGTCCGCATGAACGAAACGCCGGCCTACATCAAAGACACGATCGTCGCGGCAGCCACCCCGCCGGGGAAGGGCGGCATCGGGGTCGTCCGAATTTCAGGTGTTGACGCTGAAGACATCGCGGCAAAGATCATTGGTTCTTTGCCCAAACCCCGGATCGCAACAACAGCAACCTTCATGGATCCGGAGGGGTCGCCAATCGATTCAGGGCTGGTCATCTATTTTCCGGCACCGGGCTCATTTACCGGCGAATCCGTTATCGAATTGCAGGGCCATGGCGGTCCGGTTGTCATGTCCATGCTTGTTCAGGCCGCTGTTGCCTTCGGTGCGCGTCGCGCCGAACCGGGCGAATTCTCACAACGTGCATTTCTCAACGGAAAGCTCGACCTCGTTCAGGCCGAGTCCGTTGCGGACCTCATCGAAAGCGGTACCGCACAAGCGGTGAGGGCAGCGCACAGGTCGCTTACCGGCGCTTTCTCAACAGCCGTCGATGCGCTCAGCGAAAAGCTGATTCGGCTGCGTCTCCATGTCGAGGCGGCCATCGATTTTCCAGAAGAAGAAATTGATTTCCTGGATGATGAAAACCTGATCAAACGACTGGATGACTGTCAGAAACAGTTCGAAGCGCTTAAAGCCCAGACAAAAGTTGGGCGAATTCTCCGCGATGGTTTTCAAGTCATCATTGTCGGCAAGCCCAACGCGGGCAAGTCGAGCCTGATGAATCTTCTCAGCGGTGAGGACACGGCAATTGTCACCGAGTACGCGGGAACGACGCGCGATATTTTGCGCGAGCAAATTGATCTCGACGGACTCGCCGTTGAGCTGGTCGACACAGCGGGTATGCGGGATGATCCGGACGTCATCGAGGCGGAAGGAATACGTCGTGCCAGGGAGGCGTTGCGAAATGCGGATGCCGCGTTACTGATACAGGATGCAAGCCTTGGAGATGACCAAACGGATTACGACTTGCCGGAAGCGTTGCCGGTCATCACCCTTCGCAACAAGATTGATGTAAGCGCTGATTCCCCGGGGGTGGCTCGGGCCAACCCGATCGTTCTGAATGTCTCTGCGAAAACGGGCGCGGGCATTGGTGCGCTTCGGCAGGCAATCAAGGAGATTGCCGGATACGCTGACGCAGGGGTCGGTGCGTTCACGGCGAGAAAGCGCCACGCTGATGCCTTGTCCGATGCAGAGATGCATTTCGCTGCCGGGCGCAGCGCGCTGGAGAAAAACAAGGCCGGCGAATTACTAGCCGAAGAGCTTCGGCTGGCACAGGAATCCCTGGGGACTATCACAGGCACATTTACCAGCGACGAGCTGCTGGGTCGGATTTTTTCTGAATTCTGCATCGGCAAATAAGATAACAGGCCGTTGTTTTCAGGCCACACTCCGTGTTTTGGCCAACGCCAAAACGGTACTGGATCACGGTTTAGCAAATCAGCATTAAACAATAACGCCTATTCGCTGAATGCTGTGAACCACGACACCGGAAAAAGCTCCAATGGATGTAGCTTGCACACCCGTGGTCAAACCACGACAACTTATCTTGGGCAAACAGGAGAGCGTGATGATACGTTCAATCTTGATAACACTACTTGTTGCGTTTTCAGCCTCTGTCAGCGCGCAGGGACTTAACTACAATTATGTACAGGGCTCGTATGGTCGGGTAGAACTCGATGGGCCAGGACTCAACGTTGATGGAGATGGCTTCGGCCTGAGCGCGTCATTCGCCATCGATGATAATTTCCACGTGTTTGGTGAATACCAGACCGCCGATTTCAACTTCGGGTTCGATCTTGACATGCTCGAACTGGGCGCTGGCTACCACACCAATATCTCACCAAACCTCGATGTCTATGCGAACCTGGGTTACCTGGATTTCGACACCAACCCCGGCGGCGACGATGCGTTTTTTATCGGGCTTGGGCTTCGTGGCGCAGTCAGCGATGCAGTCGAGCTTTATGGTGGTCTCGACTACGTTGATTTCGATAATTCGGACAGTGAAACCCGCGCGAACGCCGGCTTCATGCTGGCGCTGACGGAGAGGTTTGGCGTCGGCTTGAAAGCGAGCTTCTGGGATGACGTCAATATTTTCCAGGTCAACGCGCGAATGTATTTCGAGTAAGTGTTAACTAAATCAAAATGATTAAAAACCCCGCCGCGAGCGGGGTTTTTTTCGATCGTTAAAGACCAGCCCTTTTTGCATCCGCATCGGATATGCCGACCCTGTCGAGGAGCGCTGCCCAGCGCTGGTCGCCATGCATTACATCCAGGGGCCGGAACATGCGGATTTCCACCAACTCGTCGTTGTGCTCCTCGTAGGCCTGCTCAAGGAATTCAAATGCCGTCTCAATCTCCCCCCGATAGGCGTAAGCCATAGCGACGAGTACCGGGCTGTCCCCGGTGGCAATGACTGCCTGTATTGCCGCGTCCGATTCGGCGTCGCGGCCAAGGTCGTAAAAGGCAAACGCAGACCCGATAGTGCCAAAATTACCGCCGAGTGCCAAAAACTGATCGAGCGCTGCCTCGACGTTGCCACTACCGTACTCATACCACGCCAACGCCCATTTGCTTGCCTCGGATTCAGCGTCGATCTGACGCATTCTCTCAACCAGTTCGGCCATCTCGTCGAGCTGGCTCGTGCCGATATAAGAGCCGGCGAGATTGCCAAGGACGGACATGGAAAGCGGGTCACTGGCCAGAGCTTCCTTGTAGATCGAGATCATCGCGTCGCGACGCCCGAATATGCCGTTCAGCACCGCATAAGCATTCAGAATGCTGGCATTTCCGGGTTCCAGTCGGCGTGCCCTGGCCATCAA
>JAHEFD010000074.1:0-9145 GCA_024640345.1 Woeseiaceae bacterium | reverse complement strand
GACAGGACCAACAGGACAATAACGGCCGTGTTGAGCTTCTTCGCTGTATGCGCGGTTATGGACGCATCGGGAGCGACTTCGGACTCCCTCTTCAATCCCTCCGGTGTAATTTCATAGGCCCATGAAAACAGGACAATGAGGGGGAAGCCGACGGCCAGCAGCAGGAATATCAGCCGCCCGCTGGACAGCGGCAATCCGAGAAGGGATATACCAACGTCGGTAACCTGCATGATGAGCCAGCTGGCCACCAGGTACAGTAGAGCGACGCGAAAGACGTTGCGACGCTGGAGTTCCGAGAATATCGACATGTCATCCTGATTGTCGTTATAAGCCGCCAATCATGGCGCAAAGCGCGAAATTGTCAATATTTCATAAGCTTATGTCAGCCCAGCAGCCCTTCACGCCGGTAAAGACGAGCGCAGATCCAGGTGAGCAGGCCGCCGATGATCAGAGTGCCCCCGACCGATACGGCCACGTGCAAGGGGTTGAGAGCTTCGTTTTTGATCAGGCCAACCAGCAACAGATGCTGGCTCAGCGAAGGAACGAACATCAACGCTGTGCTCGGCCGGACCATCAGGATCGACACGATAAGAATAGGCATCGTCGGCGCCAGCAAGACAACGCTGACCCAGGTCTGCGCCTCTTTAAAGCTCTTGGTGAAAGAGGCAACAAGCGTCATCAGCGATGCACCCACGAGGGCGAAAGGAACCAGCAGAAGAAAGGCAGTCACCACGACTTGCGGACCGAAATTAGGTGTCATGCCAAGTTCCTGTAATGGCATGAACTTCAACGTGAAGTGGAAACAGGTAAGACTCAGAGACAGCGAAATCGCCATGAACAAACAGGCCGCGAGAATTTTGCCGAAAATGAGGTGATCCCGTTTGACCGGCAAGCAGAGGAGCGGCTCCAGCGATCCTCGCTCGCGCTCACCGGCAGTTGCGTCAATGGCCAGGTTCATGCCGCCGGTCAATAACGCGAAGATAAAGAAGTAACTCAACATACCCAGCAGAATTGCCGAGCGGCCGCTCGGTGTCGATACGTCGACCTCGTCAATATTCAGGGGGCGCATAACCAGCGGGCTGACACCGCGAAGCGACAGCCGCATGACTGCGAGCTCCTGCCCGTACTCCTGCAAAGCGCGCGTCGCCCGACGTGTTTCCCGTTCAGCCTGCGTATTGGCCTGGTCGGTAATAACCTCCACGGTCGCAGGAATCATTTCGGCCAGGTTTTTGCCGAACGACTCCGGAATTACAATGACGACGTCGTGCTCACCGTTGCTGACGGCATTGATCGCCTCTTCGCGGCTTCCTGGTCCGTCAACGATATTGATGTTCTTGCTTTCCAGGAACGCGATAACGTTCGGCGCGTGTTCGCGGCCGATGACAGGCAGATCAAGAGGTTCGCTGGCATCACTTAATGACTGTTTCACTGAAAGATTGATCACGAAAGCAAAAAGGATGGGACCGAACAACGGCCCCATCAGCAGTGCTGACATCAGGGTCCGGCGATCGCGGAAATTGTCGACGACCTCCTTGATGAATACACTGCTTATCGTATTCATGAAGTGGTTTCCACCATCTCGATAGCCTTGACGAACGCGTCCTCGAGGTCGTCGCAGCCCGTAGCGTTCCTGATGCCATCGGCCGTGTCCTGCATGGCAACCTGTCCCGCAGCAATGATGACTATTTCGTCACACAGGGCCGCGACTTCCTGCATTACGTGACTTGAAAACAGCACACATTTGCCGGCACGTTTCAGCTCGCGAATAAGCTCCCGCAATGAGCGCGTTGCCATGACATCGAGCCCGTTGCTCGGTTCGTCGAGAATGATATTTTGCGGACCGTGGACCAGCGATCGCGCCAGAGAGACCTTGGTCTTTTGCCCCTGTGAAAAGCCCTTCGTGCGTCGGTCAGCGAAGTCGTTGATGTCGAGCTGGTCTATGACGGTTTGCACCGCTGCATCGATCGTATCCCGCGGCATTTCATACAGCCTGGCGTAGTAGGCAATGTTTTCACGAGCACTCAGGTGCGGATAAAGGCCGGACCCATGTGGCAACGTACCGATTCTTCTTCGCGCGCCGAGGCTGTCGTTAATCACATCGACACCATCGATGAAGGCCGACCCTGAGTCGGGTTTGAGTACCGTGTAGAGAATGCGCAGGGTGGTCGATTTGCCGGCGCCGTTAGGTCCCAGCAGACCGGTGATCTTGCCGTCGTCGGCCTCGAAGCTTATTCCCTGGACCGCCTTGACCTCGCCGAATGATTTATAGAGATCAGCTACTTTAATCACGGTGACGGCCCCGAAAATTCGAGAAAGAACGGCATGGCATGCAGTCGTTCCATGCAATCGGTTTCGAGATCCTCGATACCTGCCGTAGCGACGAAGTCGCCGATGATGTCCGGTACGCATCCGCGAGGCGCCTGCCCGTGTCCCTGGTTTTTGCCCGTAAGGTGTATCGCGTTGCCAAGGTCGACTGCTGCGAGGTCACCATAGGCGGGAGGCGTGATCGGGTCTGCTTCCCCGGACAGCAAGAGGACCGGAACATCGGAGGAAACCGCTACTTTGAATTCATCGTCCATGACACCCCTTGGCCAGACAGAACAAATGGCGTCGAGCGCATCGAGGTTAGCCGGGCCAATGTAGGTTGCGTCGAGAGCGCCGCGGGCGATGTCCTCGCCGTCAAAATATGGCGCATCTTCCGTGCAGACCACGGCATTGTGCATTCCGATGCTTAACGCATCCGACATGCTCTCGGCGATCATCATGAATTGCGCTGCGAGCGGGGCGTAGTTTTCGTGAACCGCTTCATCGATGAGTAGCGGTAACAGCGCAACGGACGTCGGGTGATAACTAAGCAAGCGAAGCGCGCCAGCCATTTCGGCGTGGCCGAAATGAATTTCCTCCCGTCGGCCCGTTACCGGGTTGGACATGGTTACGACAACCGGTTCCGCGGCCAGTCGCTCCTTAAGTGCTTCGAGGTCTTCCCGGACCGTCGGGAAGCGCGCGTTGCAATCGGTGCTTTCGGCGCAGCGGTCAAATATCAAATCGAGCGTATCCTGCGCCTTAATCGCGATATCCGGCCCAAGCGCAATCTGGGGCGGGACTATTCCATCGAGGATAACGGTCCGGCTGGATTCGGGATAACGTCGAAGATAGTGCTGAGCGACCCGGGTTCCATAGGAGATGCCATATAGATTCAGGCGCGGGTAACCGAGCGCTATGCGCAGGGCCTCAAGATCCTGGACGGCGACACTGGTTGTGAAATAACGCGGATCGTAGGGCAGTGCTCCAAGGCAGGCTTCAGTCTGCGCAATGGTTTGTTCGCGATCAAAGCGACCCTCGATGATTTCCTCGTCGATCTCGCATGTCATTGGTGCTGACTGGCCTGTCCCGCGCTGGTCGAGCAGAACGATGTCACGATTTCGCCGCACCGCCTCGAACGCTGTCGCCGTGCCGGCATAGAACGCTACGGTAGACTGGCCCGGGCCTCCGGCAATCGGAACCAGGGGGTCGGGCTCCGGTTCCAGGTTGAGCGCGGGCACCACGGCAACGAATAACTCGAGCATCGTTGAATCGGGGTCGGCGGGATTCTCCGGTCGCTGAAGCGTTCCGCAGCGCGCTTTGATACCCGGAAATCCTTCCCCTGCCCGAATGCGGCAATCCTTCAAGGTAAGGGTTGGCCCTGATGGGATTTCCTGGGCATCGAGCGGTCTTTGGAGCGTCGCCATCGAGAGCGCCGCCAACAAAATAAGGAAAAGCTTCATTCAGGATCCAGAATCCAGTAGCGCGGCTATATTCCAGAATGGCTTGAAATAAGTAAAGGTTTCTAGCGCTGGCCGGCGTGGGCAATTAGAATGGCGCCCCCCGGAAACTGATCACTTTTTGAGCAATGTCCGCAGATTCGACTTTTGACGTCATTGTTGTAGGCGGCGGCCACGCCGGTACGGAAGCAAGCCTTGCTGCCGCGCGGGCCGGTGCGCGGACGCTTCTTATCACGCAAAACATTTCCACCCTGGGACAAATGAGCTGTAACCCGGCGATTGGCGGCATCGGCAAGGGCCACCTGACCAGGGAAATCGACGCGTTGGGCGGTGCGATGGCTGAGGCGATCGATCGTGCCGGAATTCAGTTTCGTACGCTGAACGCAAGCAAGGGGCCGGCAGTGCGGGCCACTCGAGCCCAGGCTGACCGGGTTCTCTATCGCCAGGCCATTCGCACGATTCTCGAGAATCAGCCAGGGCTCTCCATTTTCCAACAATCGGTTGAAGACCTGCTTGTCGACGGAGGCAAGGTGGCGGGTGTCGTTACCGGTCTTGGGCTGACGTTCCGGGC
Organism: Woeseiaceae bacterium; assembly: GCA_024640345.1. Taxonomy (GTDB): domain Bacteria; phylum Pseudomonadota; class Gammaproteobacteria; order Steroidobacterales; family Woeseiaceae; genus SZUA-117. The sequence continues at coordinate 4,813 of JAHEFD010000074.1, read as the reverse complement.
GCCGAGCGTCGTGCTGACCGTGGGTACATTTCTCGGCGGCCGAATTCTGATCGGCAGCAGCGAAAAAGCTGGCGGGCGCGCCGGCGACGCGCCGTCAAACCGGCTTGCAGATCGTCTTCGTGGTATGCCGTTTCGGGTTGCGCGACTGAAAACGGGTACGCCGCCACGAATCGATGGCAAGACACTCAACTATGACGTCATGACAGAACAGCCCGGCGATGAGCCCGTGCCGGTCTTTTCCTTTATCGGCAAGCGTGCCGATCATCCGCGACAGATTAGCTGCCACATAACTCATACTACGGAGGAGACTCACGACATTATTCGGGGTTCGCTGTCGGAGTCACCGATGTACACGGGCTTGATTGAAGGCGTCGGTCCGCGTTATTGCCCATCGATCGAAGACAAGGTCGTGCGATTCGCGGAGCGGAATTCCCACCAGGTGTTCGTCGAGCCGGAGGGACTCAATACACATGAGATTTACCCGAACGGTATTTCGACCAGCCTTTCCTACGAAACCCAGGTTCGGTTTGTACGTTCGATAAAAGGGTTCGAAAACGCTCACATAACCCAGCCCGGTTATGCGATTGAGTATGACTATTTTGATCCGCGAGATTTGCGACCGACTCTCGAAACGCGTCATATACCCGGGCTGTTTTTCGCCGGGCAGATCAACGGAACAACGGGCTACGAGGAGGCCGCTGCACAGGGCTTGCTGGCCGGTATCAATGCTGCGCGACTGTCGCAGGAAAAAGAAGGCTGGTATCCGTCGCGCAGCGCGGCATATCTCGGCGTACTGGTTGACGACCTGATCACCAGCGGCGTCAGTGAGCCTTATCGCATGTTTACGAGTCGTGCCGAATACCGCTTGTTATTGCGTGAAGACAATGCGGATTTGCGCCTGACACCGACCGGTCGTGAACTCGGCATCGTTAACGATCAACGCTGGCGTGTTTTTGAGAGCAAGCAATGCGCGGTTGAAAAAGAGCAGAAACGACTCGAATCAATCGTCGTACACGCGAACAAGCTGACAGCGTCAGACGCGGAACTTCTTGGCAGTGACTTCCAGCGAGAATGCCGGGCATCAGAATTGTTGCGTCGGCCGGGATTCGACTATCGACTGATCACATCGCTTTCGGCGGTTGGTGCAGGAGATGGTGGCAACGGCCTGGCAGACGAACAGCTTGAAATGGTCGAGTTACAGCTTGAAGTGCGCGCGAAATACGCCGGCTATATCGAGCGCCAGCAAAAAGAGATCGACAGGCACGCGAAGCAGGAACAGCTTGTTCTGCCGGACGATATTGACTATGAAAGTGTCGTTGGCCTTTCCACGGAGGCCAGGCAGCGGCTCTGCCTGGCGCGACCGTTAACGCTTGGTCACGCCTCGAGGCTGGAGGGCGTTACACCCTCGACGGTTTCATTGCTGCTGATTCATCTCAAGAAACGCCACCTGCAAAAATCCGCCTGATCCCGGTCCGGGCAGGTCGGCCGACAGGCTGAAATTGGTGATGCGTTGCACGGAAAGCCTGCGCCAATAGGGTATTCTGGTCACGACATGACGATTTCCCGACTTTGCAAAAGAGATACCGCACGCTGGACGCTCCGGCTGTTGCTGCTGTCCTTCTTGCTGCTAAATGCCTGTGGTGAATCCGGACCACAGCCGGAGCTTCGGTCCGTTCTGAATCGTGGCACCGGCGATGAGCCTGAGTCGCTGGATATGCACAAGGCCTCCTCAACGGGTGCCGGGGATGTGCAGCGTGATATCGGTGAAGGCCTGCTCGGATTTACCCGCAGTGGCGAACTTCGCGCAGCCGCTGCGGAGAGCTGGGAAATCTCGGATGACGGTCGGGAATACACATTCCGCTTGCGGCCGGAGGCGCGCTGGTCCAATGGCGACCCCGTAACGGCAGAAGATTTCGTTTTCAGTTTTCAGCGCCTTGTTGACCCGGCGACGGCGGCACTCTACGTAAAGTCTGTAGACAGCATTGAGAACGCCGGCGAGATCATGGCCGGCAAGCTTTTGCCTGCGGCGCTCGGTGTCAGCGCCGTTGGCGAGCATGAGCTCCACATTCGACTGAAGCACCCGGTACCTTATTTTCTCAGTCTGCTGACTCACCCGAGTACCTTTCCTGTCCACCCGGGTTCGGTCGAACAACATGGAGACGCACATGCGCGTCCGGGCAACCATGTGAGCAACGGTGCATACAGGTTGCAGGACTGGCAGCTTGGTTCGCATATAGAGCTGGTCCGCAACGAGCATTACTGGAACAACGCCGAAACGGCCATCGATCGGGTCATCCACTTCGTTTCGCCAGAGCCGATGTCAGAACTGAATCGTTATCTTGCCGGCGAGCTTCACGTGACACACACCATCCCACCGGAGTCCTTTCGCCAGCTGAAGGAAGAGCGGTCGGACGAGGTTCGAACCTCTGCCTCGCTTGCCGTTTATTACTACGGCTTCAACATGACGATTCCGAAGTTTGCCGAGAACAGGAGACTGAGGGAGGCTCTCTCGATGGCGATAGATCGAGAGACCATCGCCAATGATGTGATGGGTCGCGGCGAGAGGCCGGCGTACGGCTGGGTTCCCGATGGAACAGCCAACTATATAGCGCGGCGATTTCCCTACGCCGACCTGTCAAAGACCGACCGGCAGCGCAAGGCAAAACAGATCTTCCAGGAGGCGGGTTACGGCGAGGACAACCCGTTGACCATTGAGCTGCGCTATAACACGTCCAACATTCATCAGCGCATAGCTGCGTCCGTACAGGCAATGTGGAAAGACGTTCTCGGCGTAGAGACGAAGCTGATCAACGAGGAGTTCCAGGTGATGCTGGCAAACATCCGGGAGAAAAAAGTAACCGAGGTGTTCCGGTTGAACTGGTCCGGCGACTACAACGATGCCCATACTTTTCTCAGCACGCTTGAAAGCGACAATCCGTCCAATCTGACGGGCTATCGCAGCGATGAGTTCGATTCATTAATGGATCGCGCGGCACAGAGCGACCCGGATCACCGCCAGATCCTGATGGCGGAAGCCGAAGGTGTCTTGCTCAGGGACCACCCGGTCATCCCGCTTTATTTCTACGTCAATAAAAGCATGGTGAGCAGACAGGTAGAGGGCTGGGGAGACAACGTGCTGAATTATCACTACAGTCAGCACCTGAGTCTTACTACTGAAGATTAGCTGTGCTGCGATACGCGTTTCTGCGCATCCTCGGAGCGATACCGACATTACTGCTGGTAATCGCCATTGCTTTCCTGATGGTTCACGCCGCTCCCGGCGGACCTTTCGATTCGGAGCGCCAGCTACCGCCGGATATAGAGGAGAACATCGAGCGGGCCTACCATCTCGATGAATCAATTCCCCGGCAATTCATCCGCTACATAAACGGCGTTGTTCGCGGTGACCTGGGCCCCTCCTACCGCTATCGCGAATTCAGTGTGTCAGAAGTCATCGGCAGCGCTATTCCCGTGACGATGACGATCGGCCTCCTCGCTTTTCTGCTTGCGTTAACTGTTGGTATCAGTGCGGGGCTGGTTGCAGGCCTGCGCAAAAACACCGTCCTCGACAGGATGATTACCGCTGTTGCGATGATCGGGATCTCGGTGCCTGTCTTCGTGTTTGCGCCGCTGATGATTCTCGTCTTCGCAGTAACCCTTAAGTGGTTGCCGGCGAGCTTCGCCGGCGGCAGCGGTGTGGACCGGCTGTTGTTGCCCGTTGTTGCGCTGGCCCTGCCGCAGATCGCCTATATCGCCCGACTGACCCGCGCCAGCCTGATCGACGTGATGAACAGTGACTACGTGCGGACGGCCAGGGCACAGGGCCTCGGAACAGCGTCGATTGTTCGCTATCACGCCTTGAAGCCGACGATGTTGCCACTTGTTTCCTACCTTGGTCCGGCATTTGCGGCGGTACTGACCGGGTCCGTCGTCGTTGAGCACGTGTTCGGCATCCCGGGCGTTGGTCGCTTCCTCGTCACATCGGCGATGAATCGAGACTACACCCTTGTGCTTGGCATCACGATTTTTTACGCGGCCATGGTGATCGTGCTGAACCTGGTCGTCGATCTTTTTTATGCGTTTCTCGATCCCAGGATCCGCAGCCGATGAACGCCGTCGCGGGAGTTTTTCGGCACATTCGATCGAATCGATTGGTCAGCACCTGTACCGCGTTGCTCATCGCGCTGGCATTGCTGTCTTTGCTCGGCCCGGCGCTCACTGGCCACAACAATGTTGCCGCGAATTTCGACAGTCGCCTGTTGCCGCCATCCTTGACGGGCGGCCACTTATTCGGAACGGATGAATTGGGAAGGGACCTGTTCGCCAGGACGTTGTACGGTATTCGGGTAACCCTTTTTGTTGCGGTCGTCGCGAGCTTTGTGAGCCTCGGCATCGGCGTGATTTACGGCGCTGTCGCAGGTTACGTCGGTGGCCGGGTCGACGGTTTCATGATGCGTATCGTGGACGGTCTTTACGCGCTGCCGTTTATTTTTTTCGTCATCCTCCTGATGGTTGCTTTCGGTCGCAACCTGTTCCTGATCTTCGTCGCGATCGGTGCCATCAACTGGCTGGACATGGCGCGCATCGTCAGGGGGCAGACCATGAGTCTCAAGCAGCGAGGCTTTGTTGATGCGGCCCGGCTTATCGGCGTCTCGACAGGCGGAATTATTTTCCGGCATATCACGCCGAACCTGCTTGGCGTTGTTGTCGTGTATACGACGCTCGCGATTCCCCAGGCAATTATGCTGGAGTCGTTTCTCAGCTTCCTCGGATTGGGTATCCAGGAACCGCAGACATCCCTGGGCACGCTCGT
>JAHEFD010000167.1 GCA_024640345.1 Woeseiaceae bacterium | reverse complement strand
CCGGCATCAATATCTTCGACGAATATCGAGGCAGCGAGGCGGCATGGCTCTGGGTCCAGGTAATGCGCGTCTTTCATTCGCTCACAGGCTGTAACCGATACATAGCGAATCCATATCAGTTTGGCAGTGAGAATAGTGAAGCGCTGCAAAGCGGCGCATTCTGGTTTTACTACCGCCTTGGATATCGGCCGGTTGAGCCAGGAATTCGACTACAGGCCCGACAGGAGTTCTCAAAAATTCGTTCCGACAGGCGTTACCGAACGCCGTTACGGAAACTCAGGGAGCTGGCTGCCTGTGATATGCACCTGATGTTGCCGGGCGCCAGCAAAAAAGACTTCTTCGATGAGACGTGCATCGAAAAGTCCGGTGTGCTTGCTACGCGCCAACTGGCTGACACCCCCGCATTATCACGCAGGAAGGCGCTTCAGCATCTTTGCCGGCACCTCGCCGGCATTTTGAATATCACGGACTTGAATGACTGGACGGTCGCTGAACGGAAATGGCTGTCGAACCTGGGTCCCCTGATTGCCGCGACAGATCCCGGCAGGTGGTCGACGAGGGAAAAGCGCGCACTGGTGAAAATGATCCGGGCGAAAGGCGGCGAAGCCGAACTCGACTACGCTCGCAAAGCCCGAAATCTCGGACGATTTTTCTCGTCCCTGAAGAAGGTGTGCGGCCGAATCACACGTTAAGCGGCCAGAATAGAGGCGATCTCTTGCAATACTAACCGGTTAGTCCCGGTCAATTGTAATGACAGATGAAACTGTCACTCACCGATTGGCGCCGAATCGTGTAGATTCTACGGTACAAGAATATTCGGTGGAACGGATCATCGTTCCGGTCATCAATACCTCAATCAAGGTTCGGTTGCTGCTATGTCAATTCCAGTCATCATAAATCTCGTCTTATTCGCAGGTTTGATTGTATTTCTGACGCGTTTCCGACGACCGAAGCACTCATTGTCGCGGCAGGTTCTGTATGGACTGGTTGCAGGGTTGGCTTTCGGATTCGGGCTGCAGTTTGCCTACGGGAGCGGATCCGAGACTATTCTCGGGACCCTGGAGTGGACGAACGTCGTCGGCACCAGTTACATCAACCTGTTGATGATGATCGTGATGCCGCTTGTACTGATCATGATGATTGCCGCTGTCGTGCGTATGCGTGAGGTGGCCTCGCTGGGGAAGATTGGCGGCTCGGTGGTCGGCATGCTCATCGGGATGACGATGATCGCCGCCCTGGTCGGCATACTGATGGCGAACACTTTCGGACTGACTGCCGAGGGCCTGACGGAGGGCGCGCGAGAGCTGGCACGTGCGGAAACGTTATTGTCCCGCCAGGGCTCGATGTCGGATCTTGGCCTTGCGGATATGCTGGTACGTTTCATACCTAACAATATCTTTCATGACCTGACCGGTGCGAGGCCGACGTCCGTAATCGCGGTCGTAATTTTCGGCGTTCTATTCGGCATTGCCGCACTGCTGGTGTCAGCCGAAGACCCGGCACGGGGTAAGAGCATTGAAAGTTTCATCGAGACCGCGAAAGCGATCATTATGAAGCTGGTGCACATGGTGATGTCGTTGACGCCCTATGGAATTCTCGCGCTGATGACCAAGGTTGTCGCCAGCTCGAATGCTGCAGACATATTGAACCTGGTTTCGTTCATTGTCGCTTCTTATATCGCCATTGCGATAATGTTCGGCGTGCACGGAATATTGCTCCGCCTCAACGGTGTCAGCGTCGGTAACTACTTTCGCAAAGTCTGGCCCGTCCTGACTTTCGCATTTGGTTCGAGAAGTTCGGCAGCGACCATCCCGCTGAATGTAGAAACCCAGATAGAGGAGCTCGGTGTTCCGCAACCGATTGCGAATCTGTCGGCGACATTCGGGGCAACCATTGGCCAGAACGGATGCGCCGGAATTTATCCGGCAATGCTTGCGACAATGGTAGCGCCAACCATGGGAATTGATCCTATGAGTGTCGCATTCATCGTCAAACTGGTCTTGATCGTTGCGATAAGTTCGTTGGGGATCGCCGGGGTAGGTGGTGGGGCCACATTTGCGGCTCTCGTAGTGCTGCCCGCTATGGGCTTCCCGGTCACGATCGCTGCCTTGTTGATCTCGATCGAGCCTCTGATCGATATGGCCAGAACGGCGCTCAACGTGAATGGCTCCATGACTGCTGGCGTACTGACCGGGCGATTCCTGAAGGACGTCGTCGAGGGCGGGGACGTTGCCGAACCGCAAGCTGCTTCCGCCGACTAGCGTTCACCTTGCCGGTTTTCGAATCCTGCGCACTAAAGCGTTTCGCGTGATTCAGAGAAACTCACTGGTCACCTTGTGTGCCGCGGTGGCCAGTAGTGAGGAGGCCTGTCGAATGGATTCCTCCTTCGTCAGGCCCTCGCCGATAGCGAGGTAACCGCTGAGACCGGCATTCAGGGTACGCTCGACGCCTGGCCCCGTACTTCCAACCAGCGCGATTGCCGGCACGCCCCGTGCGAACGAAGCTTTCGCGACTCCTGAGCAGGCTTTGCCTGACAACGACTGCGCATCGAGGCAGCCCTCGCCGGTCAGGCAGAGGTCGGCGTTTTGCACCCGCTCATCAAACCTGACTGCAGTCAGCACAATGTCAATCCCGGACGCGATCTCCGCTCCAGCAAAGGCCATCAGCCCGGCGCCGAGGCCGCCCGCCGCGCCGGCGCCGGCAATCGCTTCGATGTCTATTCCCATATCACGCCTGATCAATTCGGCAACGTGTCGCAGACCATCGTCCAGCATCGCGACCTGTTGCTCGCTGGCGCCTTTCTGTGGCGCAAATATGCGGGCCGCGCCCATCAGGCCGGTAAGCGGATTATTAACGTCGCTCGCTACGACGATTGCTGGTTCGCATATCCCGATTGCGCGGTGCGCGGCGTCAATTCCCTGAATATCCTCCAGCATGCTGCCCGAGATTGGCTCGGATATCAGTTTACCTGCCGCATCAAGGAACCGAATACCAAGCGCCTGTGCCATTCCACATCCACAATCATTCGAGGCGCTACCCCCGATGCCGACGATGATTTTACGCGGTGCGTGACTGAGGGCAGCCATGATCAGTTGTCCGACTCCGAAGCTGGATGAGTGCATTACATCCCGTTCTCCTGCCGGAATCGTCGCGAGACCGATAGCGGCAGCAGATTCGATGAAAACGGTGCGCCCGTTTTCCAGCAGGCCGAAATTCGCCTCTACAGGCTGGCCGAAAACATTCGAGCTGATTGCGGTAACCAGTTCCCCCTCGATGGATTCAAGGAGCGACTCCAGCGTTCCTTCACCGCCATCGCCAACCGGGCATTTGTCGATAATCGCGCCGGGGGCTGCCCGTCGTACGCCGGCAGCGATCGCGTTCGCCGCTTCGATCGCTGTAAGCGACTCCTTGAAGCTGTCTGGTGCGCAAATGACTTTCATCCGCCAATTCTACGCAAAACCGGCGGTCTCCGAAGGTGGCCATTTTTCTCACAATCCATGTCACAATGCCGCCTTTTCCGGAGGAGGTGACCGTGCCAGGATTATTGACAGACATTGATCCAGATGGATTGCTCGAATATTCGGTCGTTTACACGGACCGGGCGGTTAATCATATGTCCGGCGTTTTTCAGTCGGTGATGACTGACCTGTCCGCAACCCTCAAAAAGGTCTACCACGCGGATGCCGCCGTAATCGTTCCCGGTAGCGGGACGTTCGGCATGGAAGCGATTGCCCGCCAGTTTGCGACGGGCAAGAACTGCCTCGTCATACGAAATGGATGGTTCAGCTTCCGCTGGACGCAAATCTTCGAAATGGGGAACATCCCGGAACGATCGACGGTGCTCAAAGCACGGCAAACGGATGAAACTGCAACCGCAGCTTTTACCCCGGCGCCCATTGACGATGTTCTTTCGACCATCCGGAATGAGAAACCGGATCTCGTGTTCGCGCCGCACGTCGAGACATCATCCGGCATGATGTTGCCGGATGACTACCTGGAGGCGGTCGCAGACGCAGTACACGAACATGGTGGATTGTTTGTTCTGGATTGCATCGCCTCCGGTACTATCTGGGTGGATATGGAATCAGTGGGCGTCGATATTCTCGTAAGTGCACCGCAGAAAGGCTGGAGCGGGTCGCCCTGCGCCGCTTTTGTGATGCTGAACGACCGTGCACTTGAAGTAATGTCGTCAACGACAAGTTCGAGCTTTGCCTGCGACCTGTCCAAGTGGCACGACATTATGCGTGCTTACGAAAGTGGCGGCCATGCTTACCATGCAACGATGCCGACGGATGCATTGCGCGCCTGTCGCGACGTTATGAACGAAGCAGCGTCCTA
>JAHEFD010000073.1:11813-15514 GCA_024640345.1 Woeseiaceae bacterium | reverse complement strand
CGTCGCGGCGGATGCCTACATAATGACTGAAATGAGGTCTGTGTTATGTCAAGTAACTTGCCACTGCCCTACTGCGGTTGCAAGCGTTTTTCTGCGGAAAAACCAGGAATCGGGTCACGCCAATAGAAGCGGCGATTTTACTCAGGGAACGACGATGACGACAAAGCCCTGCTGGGGTTCCTTGCTGGCGCCGGACTTATTGCCACCGATACTGACGGTTCCCGTCACGTCGACTGCCCGGACAACAGAGAAAGACTTCACGGATGGATCCGATACTGCCAGGTCGGCGGACAAAGTGAATGGGAGAAAAGAATGGCTAGGGGAAACCGGTGGAACTCCGGCCGGGTCGTAGGCAACATAAACCGTTACCGGGCGATTTCCCGCATCGAAACTCAGGAATTCCTCGTCGCGGTTATCCCTGTCCGCATTTGCCTGCAACACCCAGATTCCATTCACAAGTTCGTCGGGGATATTGATAAGCGTAAAGCTTTCGTCAAGATAGTACGGATCACCTTCTGCCAACAGATTTTGCTTTTGACCATGGCGATAGGGATCCAGCGATTCCAGAATATAAACAGGTGATGGACAACCATCAGCAATTGAATCCAGCCGGTTACCGGTGACGGCGTCGCGCCAGAGCATCGCCATCACCAGGTTTCCGAGTGCATTTGGATGCAGATGATCGTAGAACAGGCTGAATCGATTGTTATCAGAAGAAAGGAAGCAGGAAAAGAAATCGGGCCCGAGAGCTACGCCAGGCTGGGTCGCGATCTCGCGGGCAATTACCTGGTTATACTGGATGATCCGATGGTTTCGCTCTGCCTCGCTTGATAAAGGATCTGAAAATAAAGAGGAAGGGTCAGGACCCCAGGCTGGCGGAATCAACGCGACGTGTACAGTCTCCCGGCCATGATCGTGCAGTTTCGCAATCACCCTGAGCAAGCGCCCTTTAAGTGTTCCGGTGCAATTGGCGCCACTGCACCCGGCACCGCTGGGCGTCGATTCGAAAGCGCTCGAATCGTTTGTCCCGATCAACAACAGCGCAGCGTCCGCGTGACGACGCTTTCTGAACATCACTGGGATACGCTCATCGAGAACTCGGATAAGCCGATCACCGGGATGGCCCTCGTTTATAACCGAAGTTACGACACCGGTGCGCTCTGACAGCATATCGCCCAACAACTCGGGCCACCCCTGGTAAACCGCGTTGGTGATGGCCGGGTGATTCAGATTATCAACGGTGAAATTGAATTTTAGCCCGAACGTTATGCTGTCGCCGATCGCCTCATAACGAATCCCTTCGTAGGGAGCGTCGGAATTGGCGTCGAATCCCCATCCCGAGTCTCGAAAAAGGTAAGCGACGCCAATTAGCAGGATGACAACAAGAAGGACCAACGCGCGCGGATCGGGAACGCGCCCACGCTGAAATGATTCCAATGAATTGTGATCGGGCAGAAACCGCGCGCCTTCAGACCTCTTTTCCGATCGAAACCACGACATCATTAATCACCGCTAAGGTACCACTATGACGAGGTAGCTCTGTTGGGGAGCGGCACCGGGTCCGGATAACGTTCCACCGATGATAACCTGACCGGTGACGCCTGTGGAACGGACAATACTGAACGTTCCAACAGCCGGATCGGATACGTCAAGCCCGGATGACAAGGTAACAGGCGAAAAAGCGTGGGTGGATGAGGCGGGCGGCGTGCCTGCCGGATCGTAGGCGATATATACCGTTACTGGCGCCGTACCGGCGTCAAAGTTGAGAAAATCTGAATCGCCGTTGCCATTATCGATACTCGCCTGTGACACAAAGATGCCGCTGGCCAGTTCGGCCGGAATGTTCGTCAATGCAAACGGTGAGTCCGTGTAGTACGTATCGCCCTCTTCCAGGTAGTTCTGTTTGTGTCCATGAATATAGGGGTCGAGCGATTCGAGTATGTAGATCGGCGCCGGACATGGATTCAAAGGAGGCACAACCGGTCCGCCGACGATTGCGTCACGCCACAATGCCGCAATAAATGCATGACCAAGTGCGTTGGGGTGCAGGTTGTCCTTAAACAGGCTAAATCGATTCACCGTCGGAGTCAGGAAACACGAAAACAAATCAGGTCCGAGGAGCACACCAGTCTGCGGAACAAGGGATGCGATCGCCGTGTTGTAACCGATAATCGTCTGATTTCTGGTCGAACCCGGATCCAGGGGGTCCGCAAACGGAGTATCAAGATCGGCACCCCATGCCGGCGGCAACAGGGCAACGTAAACGGTGTCGCGACCCGCAAGTCGCATTTCATTTATGATGTTCTGGATATGAGACTTCAGCGCCGATGCCGAGGTCGTGCCAAAACTGTTCGAATCATTTGTACCAATCGTTACCAATGCGCGATTGGAATCCGGATTTCTTTCAATGATGGATGCGAGCCGCGTGAATCGCAGGTCGTCGGCCCGATCTCCCGGAATGCCTTCGTTACCGACAAGGTTTGGGGCGCCTTCCGCTGTTGTCAGGAGGTCACCGAGCAATGCCGGCCATCCAGCAACACCAATCGTCCGCTGGTCATTAAGCGCAAGGTTGTCGGCGCCAAAATCATCGCCGACGCCGCGCGTGATGCTGTTACCAAGCGCATCGTAACGATTGCCGCCGGTCGCCACTGAGCCTATAGCCACCGAGTTATTAGTGTCCCGATCAACTTCGCCGCCGTTGTCGAGCAGTAATGCTTCGACCGCGTAGTCGCTGGCAGGCAGGCCCGGGCACTGTGCGACAAATACGCCAACCGGCCCCTCGGAAGCAGCATTACAAAGTACTGGCGAACCACCGCCTGTGCTGTATTGAACACGTACAGAACCGTTGGGGGATGGCACATTTCGGGCAATCGCCGTGACCTGCACATCCAACGGGCCGTTCGGCAAGACGCTGTAGGCGACCGGCGAATGAATAACGATTTCCGGTGCCGTATCGTTGGCGGTAATGTTTACGTTATCGAATGTTGAATTGTCACGCGAATACAACGCGATGCCACCGGACGGATGGTCGGTATCACGAGCCGAAAACAAAGGGTCCCCGTTAACAAATACCTGGATTAGCGGTCCCTCGACTTCGACTACTATGTTCTGCAACTCGCCCGGCGTGTAGCCTCGAAAATTTCGGGCCAGCGTAAAATATGTGCCATTGAGGTTACTTTCGAGTCGGGCAAAACCACTCAGGGAATTTAACGACACTCGATAGTAATTATTATTGTCGGTTTGACGAAACATTACGCCGATGTCGTCAGCGCTGCCCGACTCGGGTGTGACGTCAACTGAAAGGCGGTAGTCACTCAGTCCCGCACTGCTGGTTAGCCTGGCAAAACTGCCTCGGTGATAGGTTTCAGTAACGTCCTTGCCCGAACTGTTGGTCCATTGCGACTGCACCATCGCAGTACTGCCAGCAGACCAGTTGGATGGAAACTGGGTCGAATCGTCGACAATTGTCCAACCGTCGTAGTTGCCATCGGAAAAATCGTCGGTCAGCGGCAGGTCCGATCCACCACCGGTCGGCGCTCCATCGCGGCTGCTTTCAGGTGGCCCGTCTCCGGTTGGCCTCACTGATCCATCCGGCGTCAGCAACAGGCGGTCCACGATCGTGCCATCCTCGCGGAACCAGACATTGATCGTGTGAATGCCGGTACTCGGGACCGTCAGTGAACCGGATGGACGTACCCAGT
>JAHEFD010000073.1:5264-11713 GCA_024640345.1 Woeseiaceae bacterium | reverse complement strand
TCGCACCGTCACCGACATAGCCCGGTACCGATGTCTCCGACCAGGTGTGAGCGCCCTGCGCCAGGTTCGTCGTGTAGTGCTCCGCCTCCATCACCAGCAGTCCATCCGACGATGGCTGGTAAGCACCGCTGCCACCACCGGAACCACCGCCACCACCACCGCCACCGCCAGCGGCCTGGACATTGATCGAAATGGTTTCCGTTGCCTTGAGCGTCCCGTCCACTGCATCAGTTGCCGTGAACGTCACGCTGTACGGACCCGGGGCATCACCTGCTGCGGGCGTCCAGCTGAAGCTTGCCGTACCGTTGCCGCCGGGTATAAAACTCGGCGTCCCGCTCAGCGAACTCGTATCGGCGGTCATTATCGGTGCAGGCGGACCGTCCACATCGGTAGCCGATACCGTGAATGCCAGCAAGGCCCCCTCGGTGACGGTTCGGTTACCGATCGATGCCAATACCGGTAGGTCATTGTTATCGTTGTTGACCGTGACCGTGACCGTCGCTGTCGCCGTGCCACCCCGACCATCGCTGATCGTGTAGTTAAAGATGTCGACACCGGCATAATTTGCAACCGGCGTATACAACAAACCATTCCCCGAACCATTGACTGACACCGAGCCACCGCCACTGCCGGGGCTGGTTACCGAAATCACCGTCATCGGATCACTGTCCGGGTCAAAATCCGGACCACTGCCATTATCCGCCAGGACCGCCAGCGCGTTATTGCTGCTGTCCTCGCTGATCGTAAAGGCGTCATTCACCGCTACCGGCCAGGTGTTACCCGGCACACCGCCTCCATCACGTGCAGTCTCGGGTGGCCCGTCTCCGGTTGGTCGGACTGATCCATCCGGCGTCAGCAACAGGCGGTCCACGATCGTGCCATCCTCGCGGAACCAGACATTGATCGTGTGAATGCCGGTACTCGGGACCGTCAGTGAACCGGATGGACGTACCCAGTCGTAACCACTCTTCGATGGCGAGGCAAACAATACGTTCGAGACCTCACCGTCGATGCCGATCCATACCGAGTCCGAGTTCCAGTCGGGACCAAAACCACGCATCCAGACATTCATCGCACCGGCCACGGCAAAATCGACCTCGAAGTCCAGTCGCGGTGACGCTGTACCAAAATTGTTCTTCAGCACCGTGCCATTGTCCGGCATCGCCTGCATCGCACCGTCACCGACATAGCCCGGTACCGATGTCTCCGACCAGGTGTGAGCGCCCTGCGCCAGGTTCGTCGTGTAGTGCTCCGCCTCCATCACCAGCAGTCCATCCGACGATGGCTGGTAGGTTTGTGCAAGAACGGAATTGGAAAGAAGTACAAGTACACAGGACGCTACAGCTGGAGTCGCGTACCTGGTGCGTGACAATTGCAGATATCGGTGCAAGATAAATCGCTCAACGGCTGGGTCGTTAATTATCGGCCTGCGTTATCCACCCAGTGATAAATCCGGGAAAAACTAGTTCCGGCGCAGGTCATCCGATCGGATCACAGGCAGACTGATTAATTCCTGTCTCGATCAGTTCTTGTCATCACAATGTAACAAAAACCGCGGTCGAAAAGGTGTCTGGATTTAACAATAAGCGACGAACAAAGTTACTTCTGATCGGGTCGGCCTGAACCAACGGACCAGCTTTGTTGATTACCCCTGGTAACGACTATCCTGGACCTCTCCAAATCCGCATCGGTCTTCCCTACAGCTGCCTCAAACCGGATCGAACAGGAATCGACCTCTGCCCCTCTGTTCACCGAAAACTCAAGCAATCCGTGGCTCTCAGGCTTCGACCGATTTACATCAATGCGCTCAGCACTCTGAGCCGCGTCCAGCGGATAAAGTAACCAGGCAATGCAGGCCGAATTCGCCTCCCGCATGTTGAAGACAAGCGCCGGCGCCGGACATTTGACGTGGTGATCAGAAGAGTACCAGCCCTGGACAGGAGCTTCCGATCCGGCTATCAGTTCGCTGGCCAGAGATTCCTCAGTTATTGCACGAATAATCAGGCGAGCACCATTGCGCCCTGACTGGACCAATGCACCTGATTCAGATATCGACTCAACATTCACATCCGGAGCAAAGTGAAACAGGAATTGGTAATCGTGCACTGTTGATGCATGCAGGTAATCAACTACGATCCAGTACTCAGGTTTCACAAACAGGAAATCGCGTTGATGAACGACATCGGATTCAGGCTGTACGTTCTCCGGCCTGACCAGCGAGAAAGGCGCATAGCCTTCGGCATATTTTCCGGAAGCAAAGTCATATTCACTATTGCTTTCCCAGGCACCATGTCGATCGTTCTGAACTTCGGGTGTCAAGTGCTGCGAATTCCATCGCCGGACCTGGCTTCTGTTATCAACAAGAACCGTGTTGTGACCCTGCGACCCGACGAAATAATTGCGAAACGGATCGCTTTTCTCATAGGTGTAAGAACCAGGATCGACGATGAACGGCGCACCGTGCGCAAATAGCTCAAAACTGAGCTTATCCTCATGCCCGTGCGGGCCACCGTAAGGACCCGTATCTGCAATCAGGTAAAGCGCATCGCCGCCCCAGTCCGAACGCATGACATGAACGCCCGCGTTAGGAAATGACGCTGACCTATACCGTGGTTCCAATCCCGTGACCCCGCCCGAACCAATGAATTCAATTTCACTCCAGCCCGATTTCGCGGCTGTAGTCTCGAGACGTGCTGCGTCCCAGAGTATGAAGCCATCATTGAGCTGCGGGAATGTCCTGTCCGGCCTGATTACCGCAGCAAGAAACTCATACATCCTGCGCAGAGCCTCATCCAGGTCTGACTCCGGCAGTTTCAATTCGTGCTCCGCCAATAATGACCTGGTAACTTCAAATTCATCAATTGTCAGCCATTGATACCCGACTGACATTTCGATGTGCGACCCATCTGAATTCAGTTGTGCCCGTAGCTCCTCGTCCAGCCTGGTTAAGCCGGAGGCCAACCATTCCTTCGCGCTGGTAAATTCCGGAAAATACAGGGCCAACGTAATCAGTCCGTTACTCTCACGAACGAGATGATTCCTGTTTGTATGAAATTTATTGAGAAACTGGCCATGGTCGTAAAGCGCTCGAAGCATCTTCAGCTTTGCCGCATCATCAAATGCCAGCGACTGGTAAAAACAGCCGAATGCCGGAATCCAGCTCACACGCATTCTGAGCCCGACCTCCATCAGGCGCCAGGGCTCATGATGTTCCGCAATTTGCCCGGGTAACGGGTGTCGAGCGATCCAGTCGAGCATCTGCCTGACGAACGCCTGCGCATATTTTTCATCACCGGTTAACTGGTACGCGGCGCCCCAGAGTGCCCACCAGGCATGCCGATGCAGCATCAACAACCACTCACGATTGCTGGTGGGATTCGAAGACCAGTCGATATGCCCGTCGCCCGTCATCCGGGGCCTGACCCCTGAGGGATGAAGATCTCCGGTCAGCGCACTATCCGCCCTTGTAACTATTTCCTCGGCCGTCATATGCGATGTGTCGAGGCGCAGGTCGGTGAGAATTTTTGGTAGGGCAAGCCAACGGCTTTCTGACCGCGCCTCGAAATGGCGAAGCAGTGCTGTCACCCCATCACCATCGTGCAGGTCGGACGCGCTGTCACCTGGCGGCAGATTAAGAAGGCGCAGGAAACCACTATCCGGCAGTCTTTGTGCAGAATAAACGCGTGGACCAAAGACTGACGTCAATTTTCGTCGTAGAAAGCCGAGTGCCCGAGCAGCGAATGTTCGGCGAACACCATCGTTACGTCCACCGCCTAGTGAGTTCATCGCTCTTCACTCAAATCGGCGAGTCGCCGATTTCCTTGTCGAAATCATTAAACATCGCAATGGATTTCAGGATTACGTTGTATAGATTCTGTGACGCTTCCCTGTTCACCATCAATCTGACTCGTTCCAGGTAGTACAGACGACGGGCTATAACCTGGTTCATGGAGGCCGATTGCTGCAAACCGGGTTGGCGATTCAAGACCGCACCGCGAAATCGCTCGATGACTGTTGCCACCTCCGAAATGAAGTCAGGCGAGCTGCGGCCGTAGTAACGTTCAGCGAATGCGAAATTGTAAATGTCCGTATACAGCGATCCAGGACCAATCCCCTCCCAGTCGATGAAACGCAGCCCGCTGTCGGTCGAAATCGCATTAACAAGGGAAAAGTCGCCATGCGTACGAGTAAGCTGCAATGTCTCGCTCGCCAAATTATCCACCAGCCACGAGCTTAGGCCCTCCAGGTACGTCCTGATTCCATCGAGATCCTGCCCGGTAAAACCTGCTTCCAGCCAGCGGCTGCAATAGTCATTATCGGCGAGATTGTTTATATGTTCAGCGGCATCGATAACGATCGGTGGTTTGCATTCGAGCAAATCGAGCAGGCACTCCTCGACATCGGCGTAAAAACGCAGGTAATCACCTGAATTAGCGGCGACAAGATTGGTTGCATGGGTGCCGCGAATATATTCTTCGCTAAACCAGTTCGCTCCCGGACCTGATGCGATGAACCTCGGCGCCTTGCTCAAAGCCGACGCCTCTCTCGATGCTGCCAGTTCCTGCTCGGCGTCCAGTGGCGACACACCGGCAGCGAAAACTTTCGTTACGCTGGAGTCATCGAAATTAAAAACCTTGAAACCACGATGAACTTTCATACCGATGTGGCCGAAAACGGGCAAGCGTTCAAAATGTTTGGCCGATCGGGATTTCAGCCTGCTCTTCACGAGAAACTTGACCATATTACGAGCAGCCGACTTCGTAACACCAAGTGAACTCAGGCTATTGCGATCGTAGCCAGCCACTAACTGGAGAAGAGCATCCATTACAGACTGCTCCAGGCAGACCAGGTATTTCCCAATATCGTAGTACCGGTAGGTCATGCCTGCAGACTACACATCAGTTTGCCGGGACACGCGCTGGCAAAATGTCGAAGGCATCTACACTTACAATTCCATCGGCCTCACCGGAAGCGCTCGAAATCGCCCTGATCTCTATCGTATGCGACCCATAATCCAGATCACTGGCAACGAAAAGCTCCTGCATTTTTGCAGTCGGTCGATCGCCGCAACGCACGGTAGCAACCGACTCACCGTCGATAAATACCTGAGCACTGCCATGCCCGGTTCCGCAAGATCCGAGCCAGCGAACGCCACCGCCGACAAATTTCAGGCGCGCTTTGCCCTTCTCGTCAACCGTGCTCGTCTCCGTCATCGCACTAAATCCTTCGTCCGTATGCCGGTCCCAGTGCCCACCGTAAGTAATAACATCTCGCATATCCTCATACCGAACCGGCCGGGCAGCCTGCGACCAGGTATCACCACCGTCTTCGGACAGGAATAGCTGCTCGTCTGATGCAGCAATCACGGTGCGATCATTCGCGAAGCCCGGTGAATATTCGAGCCACTCGATTGACGCATTCTCCTCGACCAGGCGCACACCAACGAGGTCAAAATCTCTTCCTCCATTCACCGAGCGAAAATTGCCTTGCCCCTTTATGCTGACCATCATCGTACGGTCAGTTGCGAATTCGGGCGAAAGCGCGATCCCCAGGACGGGAGCGGTCAACTGTTCTGAGCCGACCCGTAACCTGCTCCATGAATCGCCACGGTCACTTGAGACATATAGACCATCACCCGCGGGGCTTCCCGCAAAGACCGTATCGTCCTCGCCGAAGTTTGGGGAAATCCGAATCACGATGTCCCGTCTGAAATCGCCGACTTCCTGGCTGTTTGTCCACCTGGCAGTAAAATCGAGCCCGTTGTTCACTGCAGTCCAGTTGTTTCCACCATCCTCAGAACGAATCAGACCTTCATTGCGAATGCTGGCAAATAACGTTCGGTCGGTGAGAAAGTACGGAGACATTTCCAGGCTATTCATAATCCGGTCTGTTCCGGACCAAAGGGAAACAATATCTTCTCTTTCGTAGTCGTAGCCCATTACGCCATCAAATCGCGTGGCGAACAGGACACGATTTCCACCTGAATCCGGTGACTGCACAATCAATGTCGGATAAACCTGCCGTGTCTCGGCAGTGTCCGATGAATCAAACCAGCTGGTGGAAATTCCCCATCGATTGAGCTTGTTGAGCACCCGCCTGGCAAAACTCGGCGGTTGTAGGTCGATACGTTGCCATGAATTTCCACGATCAGCCGAGCGAAGCAAACGTCTGCTTGCCCCACCGTATATCACTCCGTCGTTGTCATAATCGGGAGAGAATGAAAGCCCTGTCAACCGGGTTGTCTCCAGACCTTTGTTACCAATAGTCCAGGTCAGGCCCCGATCGGCAGTCAGGTAGAAGCCGCCGCCATAGGTAGCGAGAGCGATCGTCAGGGGGGCGTTCGATCCGCCGGTAACAGCCATTCCTTTTATCAGCCCCAGCGGAAGGGTCTCAAGTTGTTGCCAGCTGGACCCAACTGCTGTGCTTCTGAACAAGCCGTCAAATGCGCC
>JAHEFD010000073.1:0-5164 GCA_024640345.1 Woeseiaceae bacterium | reverse complement strand
GCCACCCGAACCTCCGGCGGCCAACACCCGGCTGTCGCTCGAGTACTCGCGGGAAACGGACAGTTTCGCTATATCCAGCCGGCCGAGCCCGGCATTGGTGAGCGTCCACGACTGGCCCCTGTCCGATGACACAAAGACACCATCTCCAGCCGTCGCGACAAAAACCGTATTGTCCGTCTCATAGGACGGGGAGATGCCAATCGATGTGTACGAATACTGGTTGTTCAGTCCGTTAGTCAGGTTCTTCCAGGACGAACCCTCGCTGTCGGACCTGAAGATCTGGTCAGTTATTAATATGAATACGTCGCTGTCAGAGGAAGCGGACGTCGTCGAAGCGACGTCAGTAATAATATGATGCGGCGAGTGCCCGAACGAAACGCCGGGCAACGCGATTAACGCAACTATCAAACACAGAATTCGAACGGGATGATTGTCCATTGATTTAACTCGCTACCCTTGCTCGTAGCTATGACGCCCGGCGTCGTAGATTCGCTGAAGCCGACTCACTGCCCATGGAAATGTGTAGCGCCGAACGGAGCCTGGCGGGCGCCGTGCCAGGTGTCCCACCGCTCTGCTCTTCTTTAGCAGGATCGAACGAATCCGATCACCAGGCGCCAGCTTTATCATCAACCGCAATCCGACAACGGTTCCATAGAGCAACAAATCGACAATGCTGCTGCCCACCCTCGTTGGTGGCAGCTTCCAGCGCCGCAACCATTCCCACCGGGATTCCCGCAACCACAAATTAAAATCTGCTGCTGACGAAGTGGAAAGCGACTCCTTTATCGAAAATGGCTGGTGCAGCATGAACGCGGCTGCCTTTTTGGTCATGCCGAAAGCCTCGCGCGGCACACCGGCCGTTTCAACAATTCTCCGAGGTATGGGGCGATTGTAATTCCCAGGCACCCGCCAAGGGATCATCTCGTCTGAAGCCGAAATTCTGAAGACATCCGCCGGCGCTCGCATACCCCACAGAGGCAACACACAATGAATAAATCCAACAGACAATCGATACTCTGTGAGACTCGCATCCGAAAAACCGATCGGCGGATATTCGCCGTTCTGATCGCGAGTTGGCTGACCCCAGATAAGGCCTCCGCCCAACCCTGTGAACAGGACCGTTCCGGGCAGCTGCTCTTCGGCAGACTTGAAATAGACACTGCCACCACCACCGGGACCGCCGGCAATAAACGGTATTTCTGCAAGGTCATGCTTTCGCCATGCATCGCGATCGGCAATATGGGTGTCCATGCCCAGGTATCCACCAATCTCGGCACCACTGTCAGAGTCGCCAGAGCGGCTGCGATCGATTGTAAGGGCGCGATTGCAGCCACTGGTAACTGTAATGGCCGCGACCGTTGCCGAGTCATAGCCAGACGATACCGTAGTCAACATCTCATATGGGTACTGTCGATCCGGCGAACCAATATTCTTCGCCACCGACTCCATCATCGAAACAAGAAATGCGTGGTAGTTATCAAAATCCGAAAACGCCGTCTTTGAAAACGCCTTCGGCTGGCGAACCAGGTCAGATCCATCCCAGGAAAGATTATCAAAATAGACGAATTCGACATGCCCGCTTGAACACCTGAATTCCCGCTGGTAACTATCCAGCCCGAAATTGATGCTCCGCAATGCCTCGTAATATTTTGGATATGTAGGATCAAGCGATACATTTGCAACAGATAACACACAGGGAAGCGAGTTTGAGACGAAATACCGATTGCCATTTCTCAGGACATGAAGCCGATCGACAATTGATCCGGAACTGACGAAATTAAATGTATCATTTCTCTGCCGTCCGCCACTTCCGGACACAATGTCCGTCCGATCGAATGCCGCCTCGGAGAACTCCCCTGCCCAGACAATTTCACCAAACCAGTCCGATCGTGTTTCAACACGAGAACCATGTAATACGCGGATCTCGGCGGACCCCACTTCGCATATCGCACACCAGGCAAGTCGGGGCCAGTTTTCAATTTCCGAATAATTCACATTCATCGTATGGGAACGTCGAAGCCATCGATGGAAACTCGATACCCGGAGGAAGCCGGATTCTTGTCTCCGCTTACCTCGATGAGAATATTGTGTGGGCCATAGTCGAGATCGGACAGTCTCATGACTGTCGTGCGTGACGTCACGTTCTCATTGTACAAATCAATTCGAGAGACTTCGGTACCGTCAAGCACGATTGTTGCCTGGCCGCCCATCGGGCCACGCTGGGCAATCCAGCTTATTTCGCTGCCAAAGAAATTCAGCGTGGCCTGCGCCCCTTTTTGGCTGGACACTTCCTGGGTGGATGCGCTGAAATCGGCGCCGGTCTCGCGTGCCCAGTCGCCAGTGAACCGGATTGGCCCACGATCCTCCCCACGCCAGTTCTCATATCGGATCGGGCGATCTATTGCTGACCAGGTCACCCCATTGTCCGTTGATCGGAGAAGCATCTCGTCTGTCGCGCCGAATATTGTTCGATCGTTTGCGTATTCCGGTGAGAACTCGATCAACTTGAGATCGAAATTCTGATCAAGAAGATCCTGACCAATAGACTCAAATGTTTCACCAGCATCGATTGATCGAAAAAGACCCCGGCCTTTCAAGCTGACGACGACCGTGGCGTCATCGGCAAACGCTGGCGATATTCCCAACGCATTGACAGGCACGTCATTCAACGACGCAGACACGGTTACTCTCCGCCATGTTCGAGCGCCGTCGCCCGACTTGTACAGTCCGGCGGCTGAGCTGGCAAACACTGCCTGGTCCTTCGCATAGTCTGGGGAGACAACGAGCAAAACGTCCTTTACGGCACTGTGTAGCGGTGGATCGATATAGTAGTTCGGAGACGGTGTGGGCCGAACCTCTTCGAGAAAACCAAACCCTGCATTCGCAGCATGCCAGGAGTCCGCCCCGTCGCGAGAAACAAAGATTCCATTGCCCCTCATGCCCGCAAATATTGTTTTGTCGTTAGCGAAATCCGGTGATATCTGCATGGCGGTGACAAATTCGATTGGTCCGTCCCAGTCACGATCCCAGCTTGCTCCCGCATCGTCCGACTTCCACACTCCATGCTGTCGGAGGCCGACAAACATTGTTTGATCACGATCGAACGAGGGAGATAATTCGATTTGCATGGGCCAGACGCGTCGTCGCTCGGCATCGCTCAGGAAAAATCGGGTACCGTAATCCGGACTGAATCCGAGATGACGTTCGAGGGCGCCGCCCACTCGCCAACGCCATCCATGATAGACGAGATTCTCGGCTATCCAACCATGCTCGATCTGCCTGCTAGCGAGAAGGAGCTCTTTCGAAAGCGCAAAGACCCGGGCATCAGTTGGGTATCCGGGTGAAAACTCGATGTCCGCGAGTCGCGTCGTGATCAGCCCCTGGTTTGCAATTGTCCATGACGCTCCTTTGTCGTTGCTTACGTAGGCGCCTCCACCGTATGTAGTCACCGCCAGTCCATATTGCCCGGCGGCAGAACCGGAAATACCGAGTCCCCGGATCAAGTTGACCGGAAGCGTTTCGAACTGAACCCAGGACAGACCGTCATCGTCCGATCGATACAGACCGTCGAATCCGGCCACGAACATGTCAGCATTTGGTGATCCTGTTACTTCCAGGTCGCGAAAATGCGGAACTCCCACATCATACGTATCTGCCTGGTTGTCACAGGTGATGCCATTATCGTTTAATTCCCACGTCGTTCCACCGTCGCTCGATACATGTACTGCCCTGCTCCACGTTGTCACCAGTATCTTCGACTCGCCGTCGCTCGAATTGACAATCTCAATATCACGTACGTGACGATCAGGCAGAGGCTCGACACGGTCGCGCTGCAGACAGTCATCGGTTCGGTCCGGCCAGCTTCCCGACAATTGATGAATTGCAGACCCATTGGCGCCTGCCCGCAGGAGCCCGGATTTCTTTGTCCCGATATAAAAGGAATCTCGATCTTCCGTCGATACGGCAAGCGCGGTGATCCCGCCCGATTCATCGACTTGCATAATTTGTTGCCAGTCGTAAAGTTCGGCGTCACTTTTCCAAATTCCACCCATCGCGTCACCGGCGAGCGCATAGCCTGACGCGCCATCCGGCACAAACTTCAGTGCCGTTACCTGCACGGCGTCACTCATGACCCTGCGCCAATCCGGTTCGACGGCGGAACTGGCAAACAAACCATGCTGCGATCCGGCTGCCAGGATGTGCGAGCCGGATTCATCGGCCGCGGCAACGACCATACCCGCATTCATCTGAACAAGATTCGTGTTAAACCTGTGCCAGGATTCTCCACGATCGACGGAACGATAGATGCCACCGCCGTCGGTTGAAACGAATAGCGTACCGTCTTGGGCAAACGCTGGAGAAATCGAGATGTCAGAGAAGACGAACTGACTGTCGAGCCCGCTGACCAATTGTTTGAAACTGGCACCGCGATTGGTCGACCGAAGAAGGTAGTTCTGGACAATTACAAATACGGTTGAGTCATTCTCATAGTCCGGCGACATATGCAGCGCATCAATTGCATCCTGCGGAGTATGCGCCAGCGCAGGCGCACACAGACCCACCAAAGCCAGAACAGCAAGTGTCCAGGGCTTGATAGCCGAAATAGCTGCGCGCCTGACACTCCCCTTGAAACTTAATCGGACCATTGATCCGCCCGTAATGCCTGTCCCTGAGACTCGTAGTAATAGAGTGTAGCTGTAAGAAAGAGGCCCTTCGCATTTCGCGTCAAGTTGTTTGAAGTCTCTGTCTGGGCAGTCGCTTTATCAAATTTCTCTCGATCAACGTAGTCCCAGATAACGGATTCACGTTCATCCATACACATCTCCCGAAGTTGACCCTGGATCTGTTGCAACCAGGCCGCACGCTCAAAGTTGGTGTCACCGACCAGGATGTGACGCTTTTCGACGACTTTGGTCCAGGGGAGTTCACGTGCAAGTTTGTGTCTGATTCGGCGAACAATTGCTTTGGTCAATTCGGTATACAGATTCAGCGATGCCGAACGGCGGGTCCAGCCGCCTTTGTCAAACGGCATCGCAACCAGCGACGGCGACAATTCGCGGAGCAATCCATGGTGGAATGGTTCCGTTCGACGTACAACAGAATCGAGAGCAAATGCGGCGTTGACGAAACTGCGGGAGAAAAATGGCGAGTAGGAATCCCGCAA
>JAHEFD010000072.1 GCA_024640345.1 Woeseiaceae bacterium | reverse complement strand
TGTGTCCGATGGTCGAACGACGGCCCGGGCATTACACGGCTGGTGCGTTTCCCAGATCGGGCCACGGGCGTTCCACGTTTCGGCGCTCAGCACATTAACTGGGCCAACGATGTTTTCGAGCATCTGGAGCATATCCGGCATGACCCTATGCTATAGGCCAATACGCCGTGCTGCCATTCGTTCACGTCATTTTTTGACAATCGCGTAGCCACCGGAGGTCCCGAGTACGTTATGATGCGCGTCGCTTACACCAGAGGACGACAGGAACCCCCCCATGCGTGACATGCTCCAATTCTACATTGATGGTGAATGGGTCGATCCCGTTACACCAAACCCGTTCCCGGTCATCAACCCGGCCACCGAAGAGGTCTGCGGGCGAATCAGCCTGGGTTCAGCCGCTGATGTCGACAAGGCCGTTGCGGCTGCCAAACGAGCTGGTCCGTCATTCGCTGCGACCAGTCGCGAAGAACGAATCGCCCTCCTGGAACGCATACTGGCGGAGTTCGCCAAACGCCATGATGAGGTGGCGACAGCCATAATGGAGGAAATGGGTGCACCGTGGAAACTGGCGAAATTTGCCCAGGCTGCCAGCGGCCCGCAACACATCCAGGCGACCATCGACGCCCTCAAGAACATGGAGTTCGAAGAACAGCATGGAACCACCCAGATCGTCAAAGAGCCCATCGGCGTCTGCGCACTGATCACACCCTGGAACTGGCCCATCAACCAGATTGCCGTCAAAGTCGCCCCTGCGCTTGCCGCCGGCTGCACCATGGTGCTGAAGCCGAGCGAGATCGCACCGTTCGACGCAATGATTTTTGCCCAAATTCTGCACGACGCCGGCGTTCCTGCCGGTGTTTTCAATCTCATAAACGGTGACGGACCCAGCGTCGGCGTCGCGCTAAGCGGCCATCCTGATGTTGCAATGGTATCGTTCACCGGATCGACCCGTGCAGGCGTGTCCGTAGCCCAAACTGCCGCGCCAACGGTAAAACGGGTTGCTCAGGAGCTTGGTGGCAAGTCAGCCAATATCATCCTGGAAGATGCCGATTTCGAAAGGGAAGTCGGCCGCGGTGCCAGCACCTGTTTCGACAACACGGGCCAGTCGTGTAACGCGCCCACCCGTATGCTGGTCCCAAGAGCGAGGCTCGCTGAGGCTGCCGAGATTGCGGCAAAACGGGCCGCCACGACGACAACAGGGGACCCCACGGAAGAAGGGACAAGAATGGGTCCGGTCGTATCCGAAACTCAATGGAACAAAATTCAGGACCTGATTCAGAAAGGAATCGACGAGGGCGCGACCCTGGTTGCGGGCGGCACCGGGCGTCCCGAGGGGCTGGACAAAGGCTACTATGTTCGGCCGACCGTCTTCTCGAACGTGAACAATGATATGTGCATCGCTCGTGAAGAGATATTCGGTCCCGTGCTGGTCATCATTCCCTATGACGACGAAGAAGAGGCGATTCGTATCGCCAACGACACGCCCTATGGATTATCGGGCTACGTGTCGTCGAAGAATCTGGAGCATGCACGAAAAGTTGCTGCAAAACTGCAGACTGGCATGGTGCACATTAATAATGCGTCTCTCGATAGCCAGGCTCCTTTCGGTGGTTACAAACAATCCGGCAACGGACGTGAGTGGGGCCCGCATGGCATAAACGAGTTCCTGGAAGTCAAGTCCGTTTACGGCTACCGGTAAGTAGACCAGATCTCGAAATGATCCGGGCGATCGCAGAAACTTGTGATGGCAAAAATGGTCGGAAAAGCAGAAATACAGATAATTGAAGAATTGGTGCCACCGAATGAAAAATCGAAATAACATCTTAACCATTGTCACAGCACTTGCAGCTCTCGTGCTTGTTAGCGGCTGTTCAAAAACGTCGCAGCAGGAAGCCACTGGCAAGGGCACGATTCGCGGTATCAACTCCATCGTCACGTCACCTGATCTCAACTTCATGATTGAGGAACGAAACATCGGCTCGTCCGCTTTTAAAGGAGCGGCAGGATTCGTGGAATACGATGACTTAAGTTACAACTTCAATTTCGACATTTTTTTGCCGGGCGATAGTTCGTCAACGAGACTAGCCACGGAGTTCATTGATGTCGTGGCCGACACCGAGTACACATTGGTAATTACCGGCTCGGTGGCAAACCCTGCAATCCTGCGATGGGAAGAGCTGGAGCGGACATGGGACGGAACTGAAACAGTTTTCGAAGCAGATTTCGTGCATTTATCTCCGGTGCTTGGTGAGGTCGACGTTTATTTTGACACTGTCGGCACAGCGCCAGCTCTGGGCAATGCTATTGGAACGCTCAATTACGGAGATCGCATTCCATACGCTGAATTTCAAGACGCACAGTACCGTTTGATCATTACTCCAAAAGACGATATCGATCCATTGAATTATCTGTATCAGTCAGTTCCTCTTACGTCGACGGCTGCGACCCGTGTGACTTTCGCATTATTCGAGTCCGACCCCACAATTACGGCAGATGTCGCTGTAAACCTGATAAGCGCCAATGGAGGATCATCGAGCATCCCCGACTCCACCAAGCCGCCCGTAATCCGGCTGCTCCACGCAGCACAGGACGTGGGCCGGGTGGATGGTTTTTTCAATAATGACTTTGGGACGATTGTATTCCCGGACGTTGGCTTTGGCGAAACCTCCGCCTATACCGACATCGCCACGTTAGCCACTCCCGTTACATTAACCGACGTGGGCAACACCGGCGCCATTGTTCACGAGGAAGAAATAGGTGGCGGCGGAAACTCAAAACGCACACTGGTCCTTGGTGGCCAATCGGGCACGCTGGTCTTCAAGATGCTCGTTGATGGGGCGCGATCCCTGGAAACGTTTCCTGTAATCCGATTGACTAATGCATCTATCAACGCCGGCTTCGTGAGCATATACCTGCTTGATCCCGGGACGCCGATAACGGAAGACGTAGTCCCGCTATACGGCGGACTGGCAACTCTGGTGGATACCGGCTTTTTCGGCATCACACCGGGTGCGCGCGAATTGACGGTGACAGCGATTGGTGACAAAACTCCGATCTCAACACCAATACCCATCGATCTGGCCAACGGTGATTTCGCTGACATTGTTATTCTGGACACCGTCGACCCGGCAATCGTCGAGGTCATCATCGTTAATTCAAACCTGCCCTAGTCAGCCCCTCTTTGGAGGGCGACGACCTGTCAATTAACGAGCCAGTGCAAACGTCCTGATCAATACCGTCAGGACGCGATTGCGGCCTCGACATACGCGGCCTTGTCATTTGCCGCATCTTCCTTGCTGATTTGCTTGGAGTTGTACATTGCCTGGTCGGCTACGCTAACGAGGTGCCACAGCTCGGTACCATGGTTAGGCATTAATGCTATACCGACGCTCGCGGTACACTCGATTTCCTGACCCTGGATGATATACGCCTCGAATGCCGTATCCACCAGGCGTCGCGCAACATGTTTCGCATCATCAACGGAAACCCCGGGCAATACAATGGCGAACTCATCACCGCCGAGTCGCGCAAGGATATCCTCGGGTCGCAGACAGAATTCGAGGCGATGTCCAAAAGCCTTAAGCAGTGCGTCGCCCGCCTGGTGTCCGAACCGATCATTGATCGTCTTGAAGTGATTGAGGTCCAGGTAAAGTACCGCTGCCTCTTCGTGATTCGCGATCGACTCTGTCGCCAGCTTCTCGAATCCACGCCTGTTCAGGATGCCGGTCAACGGATCTCGCAGCGCATCGGCAAGTATTTTTGTCTCATTATTTTTCCGCTGGGTTATATCGATGAGCGTAACGGAAAAGTCGTCGCCAACCGGCTCGCCAACGACGCGTAACCAGTTTTCGCCATGCTCGTTTTCGACCGGCATTTCGTAGCTGGTGCTGGACATTGGAGGATTATCCCCGCCAAACTGCTGCAGCAATTTATCCGGGTCCAGTAAATCAATCTTCTCCAATGGCATTCCTACGAGCGTTCCGTTTCCACTTTGAAGGAAGCGCTCCGCTGCCCGGTTAGAAAAAATGCAGCGGAAACGCGAGCTCGAGTCTCGGGACTCACGCGCAAAACGCAAAATACCGTTGGATGAATGCTCAACGAGGGAGCGAATCAGGTGCTCACTGTCTGCCAGTGCTCTCAACGCCCGCTTACGCTCGGTTACATCCCGGCAGACTACTACCGTTCCCTGGCTTTGCCCGGATGGCCCGGTGAGTGGCGAACTGTTTAGTTCAAAATACCGATCCGCTTTCAGGCGCACAGTCTGCGACAACACGCATGCCTTGCTATGATCCAGGATCTCCTGCGCTTCAGGGACATCCTCCCAAAGCCGCTGCCCAATGAGATCCTTCTCATTGGCCTCAAGCAGTCTTTGCGCCGGATTGTTGGCGCTGATGATTTTCTGCGATCGATCCAGGACGATAATTGGGTCCCGAACGTGATCAAACATCGTCTGGTACGCAAGCGGACGAAATTCATGGACTCGCAAAACAACGCTGGCCCACCAGTACAATGGCAGGACGACGACGAGCGTAGATACGGTAAACGGGAAATCAATAGGACCGATTTTGAAAACGACGTTGGCAACGCTGACGGCAAATGGCAACACGGCACACCCGATCAGCAACAACACTTTCTTTCGGTGAGCGAGCGCGATCGAGGGCAAGCGCCCTGCCAATGCGACCAGCGAGAAGCCGAAAAGCCCGTACGAATATGGCGAATGCACCCGGGTGAACCAGGCGTGCTCCGTCGGATTGGAAAACTGAGTCACTCCGTCGACTTCAACTGACATCCAGATCAAATGGTGCAATTCGTTTGTCATTGCAAGACCAGTTGAAACGGCCGGAATTAGCGATAGCAAGCAGATAATCAACGCATTTGCTTTGCCAACCGTATATTCCCTGTAGATGCCATAGAAGACGACAGGGATAAAACCGGCGCTAAAAAATGTGAGCGTTCGCCCTATGCCGAAAATATTGGGATCCGTTGCCTGGTAGGAAAATGCCCCGCCAGCGACCATCATTCCGATCAGGAACAGGAAATAGCTGATTGCATTGGTCGATGAAGCGATTGCGGAACGTGAGACCCGGACTGACAGCCACAGATACACTACGGCAGCGAAGCCAAAAACAGTTGGTAAAATTGTGCTGAACTGGCTTGTCATTCAGACACAGCTCGACGACAGGAAAAACGATAGGCATACATGTCGTTAGCGTAATGTCGAATGCGAAGTATTGATGCGACTTATGGCACATTCCAAATGGCTGAATCGCGCGCCAATTCACGCTTTCGGTAGAATTTTTGCAGATCCGGGCCGTGCGGTACCGCGACTCCAGGAGGACGCTAAATAGCGCCTGCAGTGTCGCTGATTAATGTATCCACAACCGCCTTAAGCGCCTCTTCATCGGTCTTCCCCGAAGCAATGGCAAGCTCGTGAGCTTTGAGCTGCCGGTGCGCGCTTGTCCCACGGCTCAGAATATCCCTGACGGAAGCGACCTCGGCTTCGCAATCCAGTGCCCTGGCATCTTCATACGTCAGCTCGAGGATTTCATCCAGCAATTGATCAAACGGTATGATCGTACCGCGGGCGAAATCGATCAAACCCTCGTTAAAGCTGTAACGCATTGCACGCCAGCGATTCTCGTTGATCAGCATTCGTGAATAGGTCCGCCAGCGCTGATTCCTTGTCCTGAGCCTGTACAACATACGCATTATGCAGACGAGTAACGCGGCAAGCGCGATTGCGTCATCCATTCGCGTACAAACATCCATAATACGTGCTTCAAGAGTCGGAAATTTCCTGCTGGGTCGCATGTCCCACCAGATTTTGGTGGAATCCTCGATAACGCCTGCATTTATCAGGATATCGACGTGTCGCTGATATTCATTGAAACTTTGAAACTTTTCCGGCAATCCTGTTCGCGGAAGTGCATCGAAAACGGTCAGTCGGTAACTCTTCAGGCCGGTGTCATTGCCGTTCCAGTATGGCGACGAACAGGAAAGTGCGAGCAGGTGTGGCAGGAAATAAACTGCCTGATTGAGCAAGTCTATACGTAACGGATCATCGTTGATGCCAACATGCACATGCATGCCACATATGACCAATCGTCTCGCAGCGCCCTGCATTTCGGACGTCAGCGATTCATATCGATCTTTCTGCGTGTGCTTCTGATCCGACCACCGACTGAACGGATGGGTCGACGCTGCGATTGGTGCAATACCGTGCCGCCCGGTTACCTCGATTATGCTTTTCCTCAATTTTGCAAGATCTTCACGGGCTTCTTTGATATTCCGGCAGACTTTTGTGCCGACTTCGATTTGAGACCGGAGCAGCTCCGTCGTAACCTGGCCACCAAGAACCTCCTCACATTCACCCAGCAGCGACTCCGGCGGGTCGGCCACCAGTCCGCGGGTCTTCTTGTCAACGAGAAGGTATTCCTCCTCAACGCCCAACGTGAATTCCGGTTCTTTACGTAGCAAATGCACTCTCCTTAATCGGTCAACCCGCTTTACCTGGTTGCTTCGAATTGATTTCCGTTGGCTTGATTCGTGCAGGCAACGTTTCAATCACTTTGTGCATAATCTCCGATATACGATCCACCCCGTCCTGGTGGTGAATAAGGTCCTGCCGAATTTCTATTCCAACATGCGGAAGGCCGATCGATTCCGCATGGTGATCGAGCGTAAAGTCCTGGGGCGCCTTGCCGGAATACGGTTCATTGTCACCGACAAGATAGCCGGCGGCACGCAGATCGTGGACAAATATCTCTGCGGTCACCCGGTCCTGGTCCCACAGGACACCCATTTCCCAGGTACGCGATTCACCGTTTAACACCGGTGTAAAACTGTGGATAGAAATGATAACGGGGCTGATGCCCAGCGCTGAAATTCGCTCAATCTGCCCTGTAACAGCTTCGTGATACGGCCAGTAGATCTCATTTGCCCGCTTGTCTTTATCGGCCTGGTGCAGATTACGATTACCAGGAACGACAATTCCATCGCTGAATTCCAGGAATGCACCAGGGTCCATCAGCTGTCGATTGCAGTCAACGATCAGTCGCGAGTATTGGCACAACACGGCAGTAACACCAAGGCTGTCAGCAAGCTGCTCTGTCAGCGCGCCTGCGCCGATATCGAGTGCAAGATGACAACGTCGTGCGGCCGGGTCCAGGCCCATTGTCCCCAGGGAAGCCGGAAAACGACGACTCGCGTGATCGCAGACGAGCAGGATCGGTGCGGTAGCGGCAGGATTCCTGATGACAAACGGACGAGGCTCGTCCGCGGCCAGGATCGTATCAGGGGAAATTTTGTCAGTGCCTTTTGTCGGCATAAATCAGGTGGATGGAGTCAGGTCGCCTGCAGTGTACCGCATCGTCGGCCATCGTTGGCGCATTGTTCCGCCGCGACGATTACCTGTCTCAGGCTGACTGGTGGGTCGTGGCGTGCTGTTCTGCCCACGGCTCGAAGGTTTGCACTGACGTGGGACGGGCAATGTAATAGCCCTGTGCGTATTCAATTCCCAATTCACTAAGCTTATCAAGAACTTCCTTCGTCTCGACTCGTTCAGCAATCGTCTCGATACCCATCGCCCGGCCAACCTGGCTGATCGCCTTCACCATGCTTTCGTCGACCATATCCTCAGCGACGTTGCGAATAAACTGGCCGTCGATCTTGAGATAATCAACCGGCAAATTTTTGAGGTAGGTGAAAGACGATAGTCCGCTTCCGAAATCATCCAGCGAAAATTTGCAGCCAAGGTTCTTCAGCGACTGCATAAAGTGAATCACTCGTGACAGATTCGATATCGCGGCCGTTTCAGTAATTTCGAAGCAGATGGCGCCTTTCGGCAACTTCTGTTTTTTCAATTCAGTTATTACGAAATCAAGAAAGCGGTCCTCACTCAGGGACGTACCTGACAGATTGATAGCCAACGTGAAATGGGCTTCTTCCGCCTCGGGATTGCGGTCGGCCAGTTGCGACAGAGCCTGGCGAATAACCCACCGGTCCAGGGTAGACATCAGGTTGTAACGTTCGGCCGCCGGAATGAACTGGTCGGGCCCAACCAGGTCACCCTTCTCGTCGCGCATCCGAAGCAATAATTCATAGTGACCGCGCGATTTACCATCCTCTTTACCGATCCCGACGATAGGCTGATAGAAAAGCTCGAAGCGATTTTCCTCTACCGCGCTCGTAATGCGCGAAACCCACTTCATCTCCTCGTGCCGCATCGACGCGTCGCTGTCCTGGTACAAGTGAATCTGGTTTCGACCCATGTCCTTTGCCGAGTAACACGCGACGTCCGCGGAGCTCATAACACTCGCGACGTCCGCACTCTCGCTGGAGACCATAACCACCCCTATTGAGCAACGGGCGCTGGTAAATGCTTCCTGCCAGTTGAATCGGTGTGACTCCACTGCGCCCCGGATTGCCTCGGCGACTTCGACCGCGCGGTCTTCAGTGCATCGCTCAAGCAGGATGCCAAATTCGTCTCCGCCCAGTCGAGCCACGATATCTGTAGACCGAATGTTCGCTTGCACCACGTTTGAAATCTGCCGCAGCAGTTCATCGCCCGCGGTATGGCCGAAGGTATCGTTAACCACCTTGAACTGGTCCAGATCCAGGTAAAGCAAGGCATGCGTCTGGCCTGGTTTGTTATGCGCGTCATCAAGAGCTGTGACCAGGCGATTCTCGAACTCCCTGCGATTGATCAATCCGGTCAGAGTGTCATGGGACGCCTGGTAAGACAGCTTGCGGAACAGGCGGGACTCCTTGCTGACATCATGGAAAACCATGACAGCACCGATAATATTTCCGATTCGGTCGCGAATGGGTGCCGCAGAATCCTGGATTGGAACTTCATGGCCTTCTTTGTTGATTAGTACAGAATTCTCTGCCAACGTAACGACGCGCCCCTCCTTGAGACATCGGGATACCGGGTTCTCTACCGCGGCCCGGGTATGCTCGTTGATAAGGGTCATCAGGGAGTCAATCGATTCGCCGCGCGCATTCCGCATATCCCAGCCAGTCAGATCCTGGGCTACCGGATTAATGTAATCGACGAAACCATCCGCGTCTGTAGTAATTACACCATCGCCAATCGACTGCAAGGTCACCTGCGCGCGTTCTTTTTCTTCAAAGACTCGCGTTTCAGCTTTCTTTCGTTCAGTGATATCAGTAATCGTTCCCTCGTGGGCAACTACTTTTCCTTCCTCATCCCTTATCGCCCTGGAGTTCTCGAGCACGACAATTTCCGAACCATCTTTACACCGCAGTCGATACTCGAAATTCTTTACAACTCCCTTGGCTTCCAGTCTCGCAAATACGCGTTCTCGGTCGATGGGATTGACATAGAGAACAGTCGTTCGACCGGCCCGCTTCAAATCCTCGACATTGTCGTATCCGAGCATTTCGACCAATGCCGGATTAACGGTGATGATGTCTCCATCTCGTGACGCGATATAGACACCATCGACCACGCTCTCAAATAAGCCACGATATCGCGACTCGCTGGTTTTTAGCTTTTCGTCATCAATTTGTTTCTTGATCGCGAGGCCGGTCAAACGGGCCACTCGAGATAGCTTGTCGAGTTCACCCACGGTGGGCTGTCGCGACTCAGTCAAGTAGACATCAAGTGTGCCGATAATACGGTCCAGGGCGCCATATATCGGAAAGGACCATACGGCCATTAATCCGTGTTTAGCGGCCAGCGCCCGAAGCCCTTTCCATGCATCGTCCGTATTAATCGACTCGACAAATTTCTGTTTATTGGCGAATACCGCGGCGCCGCAAGTAACGCCGTCTTCCTCAACCTTCAGAAAATCGAGGGCAACTTTGAATGAATTCGGCAGGTTCGGCGCTTGCTCTACCGACAATGTCTGATGTTTGACATCCAGGCGCATAATGGCGGCAGACATAAAATTACCGACCTTTTCGACACAGCGGCAGATCGACAGCAAGGTCCGGTCATATGCAGCGTTTGTGGCAACCATTTCCAGGATCTTGTTTTGCGCATAGGCAAATTCGTCGTCACGTTTTCGTTCAGTGATGTCGGTGATACTGACCCTGATCAGCTGTCGCTCCTGCGATGGCAATCTGCTGAAACGAACTTCGCACGGAAACTCCGCACCTTGAAAATTCTTGTGCGTCCATTCGAATATCGGGTGCTCGCCGTCCAGCGCTTTCTTGACAAGCCCCCTGGAAACGCCGAAAGAAGGCGTGCCGTCCGGTTGCATACGGGGGCTGATGGCCTGCGGGCCGATGCTCAGCAAACGTTTTCGAGGGAGATTGAAAAGCTGGCACGCGTTTTCATTCGCGTCGACGAACTTGTTGCTCTCAACATCGAGAACAACAATCGCCTCCGGTGCATTCTCGACCAGAGCCCTGTAGCGCTCCTCGTTTTCCTTGAGAGATATTTCCGCCTGTTTACGGCCGGTGACATCACGCAGGCTAATGACGAATACGCGGTCATCCCCAACCGGCAGGCAGCTCGAGTTTATTTCGGCGACAAACCTTTCGCCGTTTGCACGGGCCGCGGTCACCTCACCACCCGATAAATCGACATTGGTATCGTCAATGTCGGACTGGAACGGCTGCAGGTAGTCAGCCAGTCCCCGGCCTTTTGCATCCGGCAGGATCGTCGATATAGGTGATCCGATCAGCTGTTCCTTGCTAAGGCCGAAGTAGCGCAAACAAATCTTGTTGCAGTTACGTATCGTGCCTTCCTCATTGACGGAAAGCAGCGCCTCGGTCACGCTATCAAAGATGACTTCGATCGGTGTGGTCGAATCATTGATTGTCTGGGTAGAGAGCGACTGGGTAATCGTCGCCTCCATTTTGTCATAATGTTGGTCGATGAGTTTCAGGAGTTCGATGAAATCGAGCTTTTGAATGCCCGACCTTTCTGTTGCTTCCTTAATCTGTTTTCTCAGATCGTGATGCATCGAATACCCGGTCGAAATCCTGCGTTTCCAGGCAACAAATATCGCTCACATCAGGTATCAGATTTGCGGGCGATTTCATTGGCTTTTGCCGCCGATTCATCACATTGCGACATATCTTCGGCAGCTTGCAGCAAACAATATTCAGGTTTCACGAATTCGTCTGTGAAGCAGCTCTCGTATTGAAAAATACTTTGGGAAAATATTCCCGAATCATAATGACATATTATGGAAAAGCGCTGTCAGCGTTTCATTATGACCAGATTCGGACAGGCAGGACGTGGCGATAGTGGCTTTAAAACAGATACCT
Source organism: Woeseiaceae bacterium (assembly GCA_024640345.1). Lineage (GTDB taxonomy): Bacteria > Pseudomonadota > Gammaproteobacteria > Steroidobacterales > Woeseiaceae > SZUA-117. Next base: position 4,342 of record JAHEFD010000072.1, on the reverse strand, counting down.
GAAATTGGCAATTACGCCCTGGGATCAAATTCTGAGTTACGCGCCGATCGCTGCCTGCGAATCAGGCGACTGGCAGGTAATTTGGAAGGGACTAACCGGGTTCGTTTGCCGGCAGCGAAATTACGCTGTCAGCGCCGGTTCCTTCGGCCTGTTTGCTATTGACCGCCTCATTCGCGGGCGCGCTACCCACCTTGATCGGGATTGCCATCGAGCGGATATTCAGTCCATCCGGCGCCTGGATTTCGGCAGATACATTAACGTATACGCGCCCTTCGCGCTGAGGAATGACTACGATCTGCTGCACACTCCCGGCAGAAGCATCAGCAATCTCGAGACGCTCAACCTGGCCCGGCTGAAAAATCAGCGCACTGTTGTCGTTGATACTGAATTCGACATTGATCGGCCCACGGACCGACGTGAAGATGACATTAATCGCTACCGGCACGCCAACGATTGCATTGCCAACGACTTCGTAACTGATGTCGATTGGTGCCGTTGGCTTACCGGCCACCGAAGACTCGCCGGCCCCGGGATCCGGTTTACTGTTGAGGGCAGTCGACTGGTTCGAGATGGGCGGGTTATCACTCTTTCCACAGGCTGACAGGCAGAGTAATGACACAGTGACTGCGGTCGAAATGATCGATTTTCTGTAAATCATGCTAAGCACCGATTCTGCAATTGGTTAAATTCTAATTGGCAGTGACATCGAAACAAACCCTCTCGGGAAATGCCACCGGGGAAGTCGGATCCTCAAATCGATATTCATTGAGGTCGATAACATAGTCGCCTGCACCGAGCAGCTCGCTGCTCGTTGTCGTTTCTACGTTAGGCGAACAGCTAAATCCCGACTCTACTAACTGGCCATTCGCCCAAACCGAAAAATCAGGATCGCTGTGTTGGCTGTTCTCCGGATCGTTGGGACTCGCTGTGCAATCAAAACCGATCGTTGGCTGAGATGGCGCTGGACTGGCTGTTGCGGTGAACGTGACTTGCGCAGGCGATGACAGATTCAATCGCAGAAAACGGTGCTCCGAAAGCTTGTTGCCCTGCCTGCCATTGTCAAACTGGCTGTTAACGCAAATGTTGACGGCGGGTCCGCCGAGCATGATCGACGTGTACACCGGAATGACGTCATCAGGTGTTCCGGGCAAACTATTCTGTTCGTTCGAGCCCCAGATATCGATTACCGGGTTGATCGCGTTTTCCGCGAGCAGCGCATCAATAAACGGCTCCTGCCCTGTACCCTGTTGTCTGACGTAGGTCATGAAGCTGAAAATACTGGTGAAGGCCGGCGACCCTCGCAGGGGACCGGTCATAACATCGTAAATTGGTCCGAAACCGATACTCGAACTGTCGGCGCCATCGACATCCTGGTCCCACAGGTCGTAAATCAAACGGATAATGGTCTGCTCGTTAAACCAGCCATCAGGTCCGAAACCGCTGCTTTCCGTGTCAAAACCGCTGCCCGAGGTTGGCCTGGACGTGTCACAGTAGAGCGGATTCCCCAGGGCCATCGCTGCGAATGCCGATGCCCAACCTTCGCTGTAGGCGACCCGGGCATCCACCAGTTCTCCCCGACCGTGACTGCCGCCCAGGTTATCGGTCCGGGAAAACACATCTTCAAAATAATGGGCCCATTCGTGGACGATGACGTGATCGTCGAATTCGTCGGTATCGGTACTTGCCGACCCCAGCAGGAACAGGGAATTTGACGCGACATCGTAGTAAGTCGTCTGCAAATCGCCTGCGGCGATATCTTCCGGGCTTGCCGCTTTGTTATTCGGATTCCAAAACGCGTCGAGGGGTGGAAAATTTGCGTTCGGATCTTCTGCCATCACGAATTGCATGGCCGTAAATATCGTATCCAGAATCGCGAAAGGCGCTGCAACACGGGCATTTGTGTAGCTGCTGCCGGTCCAGCCTGTCGTCGCGATAAGATTACGGACCTGATTTGCAACACCGCTGTTCAGAATATTGGAATCCATTGCGAAAATCGGGCGCTGGGCCAATGGCGGCGGATTCCCGGACAGATCGACATTATCGCGAACTTCGACGTTCCACCTCGCGCCTTTTAATTCCGCGCGCACACGGATGATGACGTCGGTCGACCGGGCAACCGTGAGCGAATAGTTGCCGCTGTTGTCCGAAACAGTCGAACTGAGAACGTTGCTGCCTGTCGCGTCCAGCAACTGTACCGTGGCCCCGCGAATCGGGCGCAGTTGCAAACTGTTGAAATCCAGACCAATGCAGGCAGCGTTCGGCGGAGGAAACTCATAAGACAGGGCACCCGAAATCGACACCGGAGGCGGAGGAACCGGCGCCTCTGTGCTGCTGCTGCCGCCACAGGCGGCAATCAAAAGTGTCGCCGACAGGACAGCAATGTCGTATAGCCGCTTGCCGAAGCTCCGCACGTACCCGCCTTTCAAAATACAATCTCCGTATGCCGGCCGGTGCGTCATTCCCGCCAGGCCAAGCAACAGATGATAACAGCCGAATGGTTGCGGCGATCAGTTCAAAAACGCGCAAATTAACTGCCAGCGCCTTCCAGATCAGGTACTTAGTGAGACACAATTCCTGTACCGTCACACAGTATTGATAGAATCTGTTTTCCTTAGAAGCACTGAATTCACAATTGTTGCAAAATTGCCTGAAATACTATGAAAAACAAGAAGATACTGGTTACCGGCGGCGCAGGCTACATCGGTAGCCATGTCGTCCGACAACTTGGCGCGACCGGAGAGTCCGTGCTGACTTTGGACAATCTATCGACCGGCTTTGAAGCTGCGGTTACCGCTGGAGAACTTATTATTGGTGACACCGGCGACGCGCCGCTCCTCGACCGTCTCTTCACTGAGCACCGGATCGATACGGTCATGCACTTTGCGGCGCACACCATCGTGCCGGAATCGGTTGCGGATCCGCTGAAGTACTATCGCAATAACACCGCGAACAGCAGGACGCTTCTCGAGGCCTGCCAACGGCATGACGTCAGGCATTTTGTCTTTTCATCCACAGCGGCGGTTTACGGTATTCCCGAAGATGGCAAAGCTTCGGAGGATTCACCTACAAAACCAATCAACCCGTACGGAACGTCCAAGCTGATGACCGAATGGATGTTACGTGACCTCGGAGCAGCGGGCGGCCCATCGTACGTCGCTTTACGCTATTTCAACGTCGCCGGCTGCGACCCCTCTGGGGCCATCGGCCAGTCAACGCCGAAAGCAACCCTGCTGGTCAAGGTTGCCTGTGAGGCCGCAGTTGGCAAACGCCCGCATATTTCTGTCTACGGGACAGATTATCCGACACCGGACGGGACCGGTCTGCGTGACTACATTCACGTTGATGATCTGGCACGGGCCCACCTCGATGCACTCAGCTATCTTCGGGCCGGCGGCAAATCGACAACGCTGAATTGCGGGTATGGACACGGCTACAGCGTCCGGGAAGTGCTGAGTGCGGTCGAAGCTGCCAATGGCTCGCCGCTGACAATCCTGGACGAGCCGCGGCGTGCCGGCGACCCGCCCGCCCTGGTTGCTGTCGCTGACCAGGTTCGCAGCGTGCTCGGCTGGACGCCCAAATATGATGACCTCGACGTGATCGTCCGCACCGCCCTGGCGTGGGAAAAGAAGATCGCCGCAAAAGACCCCGGCGCCTACTGGCAAAACGGGACCTGATCCTTATATCTCTGGTGCTACACTGACGCCATGAAAATTCCTCGCCCACAATCCCTCAACGGCCTGATCCTCGTCGGGTTCGGCCTGGTGGCATTACCGCTGCTGGTCGCGGTGATCTGGGCACTGGTCAATCTCGATCGCCTCGCCGAACAGAGTGAGCGCCTGGTCGTAACCGGAGTCACAGCCGCAGAGAACAATCGCCAGTTGTCGCAGCAGGTGGCTTCACTCGAGCGCGTGGCCAGGCAGTACATCGTTCTGCAAAATGAGGACAGCCTGGCACTGATGCAACAGGACCTCGCGGACGTCGAACGTACGATTGAGAAAATATGGCCCCTGGCCGAGAAAGCCAACGCCGACTCATTTGCCAGGGCAATTCGCGTGTCGTCCCGAAAAATCGTCGCCACGTTATCGGAGGGCGACCTGGGAGACGAAGCCGCAGTAGCCGTCGTCGAAGAATTCAATATATTGCGCCAGAGGGTCGCGAGACTGACGCTGACACTCAGCAATTACATCGAACTTGAACTCAACGAGCTGCAGGAAAACACCCGCCACGCGCAGCAGGTTTCGGCGTGGCAGACAGCAGCGCTGGTCCCGGGAACCCTGATCCTCGTGTTGTTTTTTACGCTGCTGGTGGCGAGACCGATACGGCAGATCGATCGCGCAATTGC
>JAHEFD010000071.1 GCA_024640345.1 Woeseiaceae bacterium | reverse complement strand
CTTCGACTTCCTCGAATGTTCGTTGCAGGGCCAGGACCGGGTCTTCACGATAGCCGCTAAACCAATCTTCGTAGGCGGAGGCAACCCGCTTGGGTGTGTCGATCAGGCCTTCGCGCCTGGGATCCTCTCCGGCCCAGAGGAGTAACGTTTCGACAGCCGCCTCAGCCTGCTTTCGACTGGGTCGTTTGGGCTTGGGTCCTTTCTTTTTGCTGGCCAAGATTGGTTGCCTCGCTGAATGTGGTCGTGAAGAATACTACAGCGTATCCGGCCAGTCGTCCTTCAACAGGGGCGATAGCAACCGCAGAGGCGCCTAGGCAGTTGTAGCGAGGCCCACCGGGCAAGAAACGCCCGTTCCGCGAATGCCGCAATAACCGCCAGGATTCTTCGCCAGGTACTGCTGGTGGTAGTCCTCCGCGTACCAGAATTTATCCAGGGGTGCGATTTCAGTCGTTATCGTGCCGTAGCCGGCAAGGTTTAGCTCTTCCTGGTAGGAGCGGCGTGACGCTGTAGCCTCAGCGGCCTGTTCATCGGAACTGGTGAATACGCCTGACCGGTATTGAGTCCCGACATCATTACCCTGGCGATTACCCTGTGTCGGGTCATGGTTCTCCCAGAAGATGCGCAACAGGTCCTGGAAACTGATCTTGTTCGGGTCGAACACGACAAGCACTACCTCGGCATGTCCGGTCGCACCACTGCAAACCTCCTTATACGTCGCGTCGGGCTTGCCGCCGCCGGCATAGCCGACAGCCGTTGTATAAACGCCGGGTGTTTCCCAGAAAAGACGTTCTGCGCCCCAAAAGCAACCCATGCCGAAAACAGCCTGCTGCAGGCCAGCGGGAAACGGCGCCGAAATCGGGTGACCGTTGACAAAGTGCGTATCTGACAATCCTTCCAATTCAGTCTCCAACTCTATGACTGGGTACGGCGAGGTAACGGTGGCCGCGCCGCGGTTTATGCACAACGCCGTCCGCGCTTACAAAGGTGACAGGCACCGACTGCGGCAGTGCGCGGCTGGTGGCCTTGTACACCGCGAAATGCAGGTGTGGCAGGGCAGTGTGGCCGGTATTACCTGACAGGCCTATTTTCTGGCCCGCCTCGACGCGGTCGCCGACATCGACAAGGGCGCCATTGTACTGCAGATGGTAGTACTCACCAGTGGTCCCGTCATCATGCATGATGACGATGTAATTGGCATACCGGCCGCACCCGTCCTGCCAGCATCCCTTGTCGTTCGATTCTTCAATTCGCGCAACGACACCGTCCCGGGCAGCGTGCACGGGCGTGCCGACGTCCATCTTGAAATCCACCGCATATTGTTCAACGCCGCTGTGACTGAACCGGGAATCGAATCCCTGGATTACGCGGTAGCTGGTTCCGGTGGCGTAAGGCAGTGTGTAGAGGTAGTCGTCGTCATGGGTGGCATTCCGGCTGCCGATCGTCCATGTGCAGGATATGGAAATATCGCCCGCATCGTCATCGTTCGCGGGCAGGGTCATGAGCCGCTCGGTCTGACGCCCTGCCAGCGTTCCGTTGGCTCTCTTCGAGCGAGCGTGTTGCCTGGTATCCGATGCCGCCTCCGAGCGCACTCGTACAGAATAGGTAATCGGAAAGTCCGCAAGATTCCTTGCTGTCAGCAGAAGTACATCGCCATCGCGATTCTCGTCAATCGCAAGCCAGTCGTCGTCGCATTTGCCCCAGGCATAATTCTGGCTGGCCAACATGATCGCTGCGGTGGCGGCAATTCGACAGAGCCTGGTGTGAAACCTCCGGGAATGAATCATTACAGACCAGCGTGAATGCAGGTCGGACCTGCAGATATGGGAAGAATCCCGGCTGCCTGGATGGGACGCCTACTCGCCGGCATCGGGCGGTGGATCCTGCTCGGTGGATTCTTCGGTCTCCGGCGCATCGAGCGAACTCTTTTGCGAAGGAAGGTCAGAGGGCCGGTAATAAAATTCGTGCGTATATTCAATTCCAAGCGTGCCTACCAGCTTGCCATCTTCAGTTCTCGGCCGGTACATCAGGCGTCGCAGGCTGCGCGCAACAATGGTGGCAAATTCCTGCAACTCCGCGGGTTCCGTTTCGATGTTTACGAGATTGGCTATTCGTCCATTCGGCGTCACCGCGAAACTGAATGTCATCGTGCCCTGTGCGAAGCTGTCCGGAGGTCGCTGCCCATTGTCTGTTCGTTCGCTGTTGTAGTACTTCGGCGGGTAAACATTTTGCAGCACGTTGACCGTTTCCATGTGATCCCGGCGGCTTCTCAACCGCTCCTCGTCGTTGCCCTCTGATAGCAGCGCCCAGGCCTCCTGGTACTCCTTCTCAGCCCTGTTCGGTCGTCCGGAAAGGATGTAAAAGTCGCCGAGAGACAACAAGGTGTCCTCCACAATCAGCCAGTTCGAATCCGGATTATTGTCTGCAATTCGATTGGCACGTCGCAGGTAAGCCTCGCCCGAGGACGACGAAACGTCCGGCTGATAATCGTATTGGACAGGACTGACAAACAAATAGGATTTGCCGAGATTGGTCAAAGGCTCGATGAGCTCCAGGCTTTCTTTTCCTTTGTGATCCTCCAGCAGGCTGATTATTTTCCGCCACGTCTGCCGCTCACCCTGGTAGCTTTGCAGCCGGTGTTGCCAGTTTGCCTTGTTTTCCAGCGCGGGCAGGATGTCGAGACTGAGAGGATCGATATTGCGCGCCTGGATCGAATAGATATTCTCCTGGATGTCGCTTGCTTTTTTGAAGTCGCCCATCGAAACATGCAGTTCCGCGATGGACTGAAGCGAATCGACCTGGTCCGCATTATGCGGCCCTTCGTTGACGTGGCTTACATGAATTGCGCGCTGGTAGGTTTGCCTGGCGAGCGCGGGTTGACCCATTGCGGCCTGGGTCGCAGCGAGCCCCTGAAGCGGATTGATCAACGCACCGCTCAGGCGGTTATCAATTCTCTCGATAATTTCGATCGACGCAGTAAAGTTCAGCATTGCCGATTCGAATTCCTGGTTGCCGTGTTGCACGATGCCGAGATTGGCAATGGCTCTTGCCGAATCCATGCTGTCCAGTCCATTGACTGCGATCGACAGTTCCACGACGCGCTTCGCCAGCGTATCCGCTTCAAGCAGGTCGCCGTTATCCATCGCCTCGCGGTAAAGCACATAAAGGCGCAGCAGTTCGTCGGCATCTTTTTCCTTCTGCGAAGGTGGCTCAACCCAGTCATCACCCTCATCGTCCTCGATCAGGCGATAACCGCGCATTTCCGCACCAGGACCCTGGTCGTCAACGTCTTCCTCGACAAAATCTTCCCCGGCATAGGGGTTTTCGATCACGATCATGCCCAACTCTTCATCGCTGTCCGGCTCCTGTGCCAGCGCACTGGCAAAGGGCCAGCAGATCAGCATTCCCGCCAGAGAAATCAGAGATTTAGCAGTTGCAGAAGAATTCATCGTTAATCTTTGTGAAAAAATGACCTTTCGTTAGGACTGTCGTTACGCACAATAGTTCTTTACGAACGACTGCCAGATCGATCTGCCAACTATACAGGATCAGTCGAATCCCAGAGCCATTTGCCGCTGTCCGGGTGAGATAAACAGCGAGGTGTCGAGCTTTTGCCGCGAGGGTGACGGATTCAGGTTCAGCTTCCGACAGATCGCATTGAAGCGGCTGTCCAGCATTGCTGCATAGGCTCCTCTGCCTCTCTGACGGATGCCGAATCGGTTGTCATAATCACGACCGCCACTTGCTTCGCGCAGCAGGCTCATAACGTGCGCAGCCCGTTCGGGGACATGGGTTTCCAGCCACTCTGTGAATATCTGTTTCAGTTCGTGCGGCAGTCGCAGCAGTATCCAGCTTGCGTGGCCAATTCCACAATCGGCCGATCGCCTGACTATGGCCTCTATCTCAGAATCGTTGAGTGCGGGAATCACCGGTGCGAGCAGCAGGCTGACGGGAATACCTGCAGCGGAGAGGTCTTGCATCAGGCGATATCGCGCTTCTGCCGCGGGCACTCGGGGCTCAAGGATGCGCTTGAGGTCCGCGTTCATCGTCGGGATGCTGATGGCAACGGATACGAGGTTTTTGCTCGCCAGCTCGGCCAGAAGATCGAGATCGCGGGTCATCAGGGCGCCTTTGCTGATCAGGCTGACCGGGTGACGAAATTGCAGAAATGTTTCCAGCAGCCCGCGCGTAATTTTCAGTTTTTTTTCAGCTGGTTGGTACGGATCAGTGTTCGCCCCGATCGTGATCGGCTGACAGGAGTAGCCAGGCTTTTCCCACTCGGCGATCAGGCTCTGGACCGCATTCGGTTTGTAGAAAATCTGTGTTTCAAAATCCAGTCCCGGCGAAAGATCGAGATAGCTGTGGCTGGGCCGGGCATAGCAGTAGACGCAGCCGTGTTCGCAGCCCTGGTAGGGATTGATCGATCGATCGAAGGGGACATCGGGCGAATTATTGTGGCTTATGATCTTCCTGGCCAACATCGCCCGGAGCACGGTCTCCGGTGCTTTATCTTCGGCGCCGTCAACAGGCAGGCTGTCTATCTGGCGCGTTTCGAAGCGGCCCGGCAACCGCGATACGGCGCCTCGGCCTTTATGCATTTTGGTGGCCACTGGTTTGTCCTTTACTGTATGAATAAACAGTATTGGATGATGCCAGGGGGGTCAAGCGGAAAAGGCGATGTGTGACATTCCCCGGTCGTTCCGCGGAGCGTGCTTAATTCAGGACTTTGTAGCCGCGGCCTCTCATGCAGCGCTTGAATACCGTCTGTTTTTCACGATCGCCTTTCAGCGTCGACCTGGTGGCGCCCCAGATCGCGCCATAACCGGCCCCGCTGTCTGCATTGCCACTGATTGCCCCGGTTGCCGCGCCGACAACGGCGCCGCCAGCGGCCCCTTTGGCGGCACCCTTGCCGATGACGACCTGGTCTGCGTAAGACTCGCATTCAGTCCAGTCGGCCTGCATCGTGGCTTCGTTGACGCCTTTCATGTCAATGATCGGGTCGGGGTGCGAGGCGCAGCCGGTGCTTAATGCGGCCATCGTGATAACGACAAGACTAACGGTTCGAAAGGTCATGGCAATTCCTCGGGTGATGCGTTACTTGGTTTTACGGCTCAGTCACGGGTAAGCTCGGCGACGGCACACGATAATAACGCACCAGCAACGATACGGTTGACGGACATCTGAATTCCTATGTCAAGTTCCACACACAGCGGCACAGCCAGGGCAATTCTTTACGCGTTCCTGGCCAATGGCGGCATTGCGCTGGCCAAGACCTGGGCTGCCTGGCTTACGGGGTCCGGCAGCATGCTCGCAGAAGCCATTCACTCCTATGCTGACACCGGCAACCAGGTGCTTCTTTACCTTGGGCTCAAGCAGTCAAAAAAACCCGCTGACCTGGAGCATCCACTGGGTTACGGAAAGCTGAGTTATTTCTGGAGCTTTATTGTTGCACTGATGTTGTTCAGTCTCGGTGGCCTGTTTTCCATTTATGAAGGCTTGCACAAGCTCAGTCACCCTGAACCGTTAACCGATATCTGGATAGCAATTTCGGTTTTGAGTGTTGCCATCGTGTTGGAGTCTTTCTCCCTCATGGGTTGCCTGCGTGAAATTCGGGCAATTCGTGGAGCACGCCCGTTTCGCATGTGGTTAAGACATACACGCAGTTCTGAATTGGTCGTCGTACTCGGCGAAGATGTTGCCGCATTGCTCGGACTGGCACTGGCGTTATTCTTCGTGTCGTTGGCCGCGCTGACGGGTGATCCAACCTTTGATGCCATGGGATCGATGTGCATCGGCGTGATCCTGATTCTGATTTCCGTTTTCCTGACGATTCGCGTGCAGTCTCTGCTGGTCGGCCGATCAGCAGACCCGATCATTCGGGAGACGATCGATGAAATCATTCGTCACGATGACGATATCGAGCAGGTGTTCAATACGATCACGCTGCAATTCGGGCCCTATACGTTGCTGGCGGCAAAAGTTCGGCTTAAGTCCGGTATCGACATCGACAAAGCGGTGGCGCATATCAACGATCTGGAACGAAGTTTGAAAGAGAAAATTCCGGATCTCAGGTGGTGTTTCATCGAACCGGATGTCACTGACTGAAACAAGAAAGCCGCGATTAATCGCGGCTTTCCTTCACTTCTTCAATCGGAGCCAGGGCCAGGTTCTGACTCTTGATCAACTTGCGGCGACGAGTCTCAAGCCTGGTTATAGAGATGCACGTCCTGCTGCGGGAATGGAATTGAAATTCCATCCTTGTCGAAGCGCTTCTTGATTGCCTCTGTCAGGGCAAATTTGACGGCCCAGTAATCTTCCGTTTTGGCCCAGGGCCGCACCACAAAATTAACGCTCGAGTCTGCCAGTTCGGACACCGCAATCAGGCAGGCCGGATCTTTGAGAATGCGTTCGTCGGCATCAACCAGTTCCTGGATTGCTTTGCGAACCTTGTCCAGATCGTCTCCATAACTGACGCCGACAATCATATCGATCCGTCGTGTTGTGTTGGCCGAATAATTGGTAATGATGCTTCCCATTATCTGGCTGTTCGGGACAATGATTTCCTTGTTGTCAGGCGTTTTCAACATCGTGGTGAGAATCTGCACCTGCGTGATCGTGCCGCCAATGCCCGCGGCTTCAACATAGTCGCCGACCCTGTAAGGCCGAAAAATTACGATCAAAACGCCAGCGGCAAAATTCGACAGAGAGCCCTGTAACGCCAGTCCGACCGCAAGGCCGGCGGCACCCATCACTGCGATCAGCGAGGTCGTTTCGACTCCGACATGGTTGATCGACGCAATAATGACGAACAGCATGATCAACCAGTAAACGAGGTTGCACACAAAAGTCTCGAGAATCTTGTCGACTTCCTGCTTCTGCATCAGCGTCCGCAAGGTTTTGGTCAGCACACGAGCTACCAGCCGGCCAACGTAAAATATGACCAGCGCAACCAGGATCTTGGCGCCGAATTCGAGACCTGAGGTTTGAATCGTTTGTAAAAGACCGGTCCAGTCAAATTCAGTAATTGCGGCCACGTCCAGGTCATTCATAAATCAAATCCTCTTCATTCTTGTCAGCGCGAGCCAGTTACCGGCAACAATAAAAAGGATGCCGACGGCGGCCAGTGCAGACCATTGGTAGTTCTCGACGAACGTCGAGATGAGTAAAGCAATGATCGGAAATAATACCGAAGTGTAGGCCGCTCTGGCAGACCCTATCTTGCGAAAAAGTGCGAGGTAGCAGCCGAATGCTACGGCGGAACCGAAAATCGCGAGATATCCCAGTGACAGGATGTAACCGGGTTCGAATGAGAAGCGAAATTCCCGGCCGAGCAGTACGGCCACGATGGTTGATGTCAGTGCGCCCCACGCCATGCCGTGTGCATTGACCGCGATGACCGGCAAATTGCGGCTGGCACTGACGATGGCTCCCATATTTCCCAAAGAGGCGAAAGTGACGGCGATCAATACCAGGATTACGCCGTAGACTGTCTGGTCGGCGAGATCGATGCGGCCCACCTCGGGCCAGAATAAACAGCCTATGCCGACAACACCGAACAGCGAAGCCAGCATCAGGCGACTTTCCAGCGGCTTTCTGAAAAATACCTGCTCGAAGAAAGCGTTGAAAACCACCATCAGGCTGAAGGCTACGGCGACGAGTCCGGATGTAACGTAGTTGATTGCGTAGTAGGTGAACAGGTAGTTGGCCGAGAACATCAGTGCGCCTGTCAGGATAACCATGCCGTATTGCCCGAGCGGAATGCGGACCTGGCGACCACTCAATAACGCATAGGTGAAGAGAGCGATCGAGCCCAGCGCGAAGCGATACGCGACCGAAACTTCTTCTGCCACGACGCCAAGTTGAAAGGGGATCGCTGCCCAGGTGGATCCCCAGATGAGCACGACCGACGCGTACAGGACAAATACCTGCAAGGTGTATTTCCTTTTGTCTGGTATGTGGTTTAGTGGCCGGGTGTTCCGGTGTATCCGGGCTGGAAACGATAGATATGATAGGGCCCGCGAGACTGAATGTACTCCCTGGATTTCAGTACAAGCTCTGGAATTGCACTGTCCGCGAGATAAAGCCACCCGTCGGGGCCGAATGACAGGCTGTCAGCCCAGCGAATTTTCGGCGAACGGATAAGCGTCTGCAAATCCCGGTCCTGGTTGACGATGAACACAGACCCGTGTTCAACGTCAGTGATATAGACGTTGCCACTCAGATCCGAACTCAATCCGTCACTGAGAGGCTTGTCGCTGAACCGTTCTACTTCGTCGTCGAGTTGCCTTGCCGGAATAGTCGCATCCACAAGATCTTTGATCCTTACCCGGTACAGGCCGCTCTGATTGATCGCGGCAAAGTAAAGCCATTCATTCCGGTAATCGGTCACGATTCCGTCAACGCCGGTCTTGAGGCTTACCAGGCCGCCCAGGAATGTCATGTCCCGAATCGGGTTGCGTACGAGAATATCCTGCACGCTCACCGAAGGGTGCTTTTCCAGCACGCGCCGGGCCGATCTCGTTGCAACGTCGTAGACAATAATGGCCGGTGTTTTGCGCCAGATGCTGGCGTCGGCGATGAAAATCGTGCTGCTGTCGTTGCTGACCTGCAGGTCCTGCAGAAACGACCCGCGTTGTGCAATTTCGGGGTGGAATTTGTAATCATGCACGACATTTCCAGTCGCAAGGTCAATGCCCAGCAGTCGCGGCACGCCGAATCCGTGATTGCCGTTATCGATTGTCCAAAGCACATCCTGCTGGTCGATGACGAGGCCGAGCACGGTGTTGAACAGGTGGGGTTGAACTGTGCCATTAGGGAAGGGAACTGCTGCACCGTCGACCCACTCGAGTAACTTGTTTCCCTGCGGCCGCGACTCGGGATGCACGGTGAAGAAAATGCGGCCATCGCGGCTAACTGCGACATTTCCGATCGGCTCCGGGTAGCTCAACACTTCTTCGAGCAATTCTTCGCCCAGGAGGGGTGGCGTCGAGACGTCAGGATAGGGCTCACCGCCGCCATAACGCACGCGCAGTACGGCTGCTGTAAGCAAAGACAGGACCAACAGAAATAGCAGGAAATGTTTCAAGGACCTGGCACGCCTCCCCGCGTCCCGATTCAGTTCGTGAAGTCTACCCGTGATGCCTCGTTCAGGCCCAGATTCTTAGCGCAAACAACCAGGCAATGACGACCAGGGAGACGGCCAGGATGCCCGCCGTGCGTTGTACATTCTCATTTGGCACGTAGTGATAAACGCGGGTCAGGAGAATGCCTGCCAGAAAACCACAGGCAAAGCCGCTCAGGTGTGCGCCGACATCCGTGTTGGCATCGCCGGTGCCGGTATAGGCCAGGAGGGCGAGGCCACCGACAATTGGGCCAACTCGGTAGGGCCAGCGGTCCTGCTTCATCAGCTTGCCGCGCCATACGAAACCGGCAACCAGCCCGAGTGCTGCGAATACGGCGGTGGATGCGCCAATTGCGCGGTGCGAACTGTCCAAGAGCAGCGTGTTGACCAGGTTGGCAATCCCGCTTGCCACGACGACAGTCAGCCAGGTGACGCCGGAACCAAGCACCCGTCCCGCCATGATGCCGAACAGGGCGCCGAAACCTGCATTGCCGACGATATGAGACAAGCCGGAGTGCAGTGTGAGCGCGGTGATCGCTCGCCACCACTCTCCCTGGCGAATCAGAGACCCGTCTACACGTCCGGCGCTCACCCAGTTGCGACCAAACGCACCTTCTCCTGCAAGCAGGGCTACCAGTACGATAATGGCCAGGTAGACGACCACGCCCGGAACACCATTTTGCAGCACAGCGGTAATTCGCGGCGCCGAAGTCTGCGGCGCTTGATTCTCCTGCTCGTACTGCCAGATTTCATACCTGGCTTTCTCGATGAATTGAGCAGGAACGACCACGAAGGATCGTTGACCGTCGGTGACGACTTCGTAAGGGATGCCGAGGGAGTGCAACACCAGGCTCCTGTCGGCACAGGCCTTCTGCGAGTCGCTCTCGAACGCGATTGCCCAGCCGTCTGTTGGGAAATTGTCGATGCTAAAAGTCTTTTAAAAACAATAAGTAATAAGAAAAATACAGGCTTCAGTTTCTGTTAAGGAAGCGCTGCGACAATGTACCCATTATCTGTTATTCGTTTGGAGCGAAAAGGTGAAAGTACTCAAGTGGTGCTACTTCAGTTGTGCAGCAATAGGCTTGCTGTTCCTCCTCGAGAGCCTCCTGCCACTCAAGTTATTCTGACACACTGCCCATCAGGCAGCCTGTTTAATCGGCCCCGGATTTCCTGCGAGGATAAATATCGACTGTTGGCCGGGGCAAATCGGTATTCATTGCAATAGATGTCATTCCGCGATCGTCGGTCTTTTTCCTGCATTAGCAGGGGAAGGCCGGGCGCGGACTTGATCCATGGCGCGGGCATTCGTGTTGCGCGATCACTAACTGGCAAAAAAGCACGGTATCGCGCCGGTTGCGGCTGTTTCAATGCGCAGCCGGGCGGGTTTGAGTTACGCTTTCAGCACTTTAATGGCCCAAGGGAGCGTCAGATGCAACGATATGGATCAGGACTGTTTTTTGCAGTCTTACTGGCAGTATCTGTCGTGCCGGCCAGCCGGGCGGAGGTAACCGATGCGGCGGCGAACGGCTTTACCGTGCGATACACCGTCGCGATCGCCGCCGATCGACAAAGCGTGTACGAGGCCACTGTCGAGAATATCGGCGACTGGTGGAGCAGCGATCACACGGTGTCCGGTGACTCCGGAAACCTTTACCTGGATGCCACCATACCGGGTTGTTTCTGTGAACGCCTCGGAAACGGTTCGGGCCTGGTGCACCTTTCGGTGAGTTTCGTCAATCCGGGCGTCATGCTGCGACTGACCGGTGGGCTCGGGCCCCTTGGGCTGATGGGCGTTGCGGGAAACATGACCTGGGAATTTGACGATACCGAGGCCGGCACGCGGGTCACCCTGCAATACGCAGTCGGGGGCTATATGCCGGGTGGCCTCGATACCGTCGCGGCAGCCGTTGACGGCGTCCTTGTCGAGCAGATGGACCGCCTTGCGGCCTATGTTGAGACCGGTACCCCGGATAAGGCGCCGTAATTGACCCTGGCGGGGTTGATCTGGCCATGCAGTTCGAATAGCGTTACGTCCCGCACTATTGACCGTCGATTCTGAGGACCTGAACAATGACCTTTGTAGTAACCGAGAGCTGCATCAAGTGCAAGCTGACAGATTGCGTTGAAGTCTGCCCGGTGGATTGTTTTCACGAAGGTCCGAATTTTCTGGTCATCGATCCGGACGAGTGCATCGACTGCACCCTTTGTGAGCCAGAGTGCCCGGTCGAGGCTATCTACTCGGAAGACGAATTGCCCGAGGGGCAGCAAAAGTTTCTTCAGCTCAACGCCGAGCTTTCGCAGGAATGGCCCGTCATCACCGAGATGAAGGATCCGCCGGCGGATGCTGATGACTGGCGTGAGGTTAAAGACAAGCTCGAGTATCTCGAACGCTAGTCACCGAAGATTTTTGCTGGCTTATCAGGCCAGCGTCCGGCCAACGAACCAGTAGACACCGACCCCGCACAGGCAGGCAGCGACAAGCTGCGGCAGGATCCTGGGCACGTGGTTGCGCAAAAGCATCGCGCCGAGCAGTGCCACGACGACCAGGATCAGCTGGCCCAGCTCTACGCCAAGATTAAAGCCTAAAAGTGGCACCAGAAGAGACGTACCGAGCAAGCCTGTTTCCATCAGGAATCCGGCGAAGCCAAATCCATGCACGAGGCCGAAACAGCAGGTGGCGACGAACAGCAGCTTCGTGGCTCGTTGCTGCTCATGCAGCTGAAGCTTTCGAGCCGCCAGGATGTAGCAGCTGGCGAAAATTCCGAAACCGATATAGGCAAACAGCGCTCGACCATCAATGTATCCCAGCGCGAGCGCGGCGCTGCCGGTTGCCCAGGGCAGCAGGGCGCTCGCGATTGCAAAGCGCCTGATGTCGGGGTGCTGCAGGAGAAAATATTCGACTGCGACCAGCAGCACCGTGAAACCGATAAAGGCTTCGACAAGCTGGCTGTCCGCATGGACATAGCCGAGCACTGCTGCTGCAAGGCTGATTGAGTGACCCAGCGTGAACCCGGTTACCGCGATGACGGCCCGACCGGCCGATCCGGCGATGAGCAGCAGTCCCAACAGGAAGGCAACATGATCGATGCCACCGGAAATGTGTTCGGTGCCGATCCTGACGAATGATGCAAAGGACCATGAATCGGCAGAAGAGAGGTTTCCAAACTCCCAGGTGTCGGCGGAATCCGTCAGCAACGCCTCGCCGGCCATCAGTCCGTCAACGTGGAGTTTTGCGTAGTGCACGTGCGCAGGTGCCTGATCAAAAAGCGCGCGATAGTGGATCGTGTCGGGCGCGCTTTCAGCGCATTCGAATTCGAGTTCAACCCGGATGAAGCCGGATGCGACCTGCAACAGGTTGCTGCCGGTTCTTCCGCAGGCTTTGCCGGCGCTCGTTACGCCGGTGGTTTCGAGCAGGTGTTGCTGGTAGAGCTCCCGGGCCGGAGTTGTGGCGTCTCCTCCGTCATACAGAATCATGACCTCGCGCAACGGTACGGTTACCGCAGCTGTAATCCTGTTCCCGGAAAGATGCCAGTGGGAGTAACTTTCGCTGCGCGTGTGCGCGTCGGCGAACTGACTGGCCAGGACAAGGATGGCAAACACGCAGCCAGTTACCGACATTCGCTTCACGGCATTGCCACCGCAATGTCGGCCCTCTGGCGCAGCTCATCGATGTAATTTCGGAGTGTCGTATCGGCCAGGTTGCGTCGATAATCAATCAGGACGCGATTCCGAATCGCTCGCAGGTCAGTCATCGTCGCTCGTTCTTTCGCATTGATCCTGACGACAAGCCAGCGGCCGCGACGGGCAAAAATCGCACTGCTGCCCTCGGGCATTTCAGCGGCAGCCGCGGCAATGCCAGGCCCGAGGTAAGTCGAGAGAATCTCCAGCGTCATCAGTCCTGCCGGGAGATCGGGCATGGGTTGAATATTTTCGTCGGTTGCGGCGACACCATCGTTGCGCAGCGCAGATACAAAATTCTGGGCGTCGGACTCATCATCGGTCTGCCACGCTTCGGCAGACACTTTCGAGATATAGCTGAATCGCTCCGGGTTCTCGGCCAGGTATTGCGTCAGCGCTTCGTCAGTCGGGCTGGCGGCGTCCGCCTCTGCCGTAACGGAGGCGATTAGCGACTCAATCATCGCCTGCCTGACCGCAGCATCCGATTGCGTCATGCCAAGTTCGGCGCCCCGCTGGACGAGCAATTCCTCATCGATCAGGCGCTGCAATAACATGGCCTCGTCGCCTTCGACAGGCTGACCGGCATAGTTTGTGGACCGGCTGATCGCCCGGTCGTAGATATCACGATCGATCAGCACGTTGTTGACGCGAGCAACCGCATTTTCCGGCAGCGTGTCGATTTTGGTTTCCTGCTGCAGGATTCCAACGCCCGCCACGACGAGCCCGGCAAGTGCACCAATGGCCAGCAAGCGAAGGTCTGCCTTGTCATTTTTCTCGTTCAATACTGTCTTCTTCCGGCAGGAGGGCCTGCTATGCTACCTCGAACTGATTCAACGTAAAGAGCCCGATGACTGATCTTAAAGATAAAACAGTGCTGATAACCGGTGCTGGCGGTGGATTTGGCCTGCACATGACGCGACAGTTTCGTGACGCCGGGTGCAAGCTGGTGTTGACAGATTTAAGTGAGCAGGCGCTGCGGCCGGCGGTTGACGAGGCGGGCGATGCACTGCTGGCATCGACGACAGCCGATCTCGCGACAGCAGAGGGTTGCGGAGTGATTGCCGGCACCTGCACCGCCTGGGGAATCGATCCGGATGTGCTGGTGAACAATGCCGGCGTCGGTTTCGCCGGCCGCCTGGACCATATCCCGAGAGATCACTGGGAGACGCTGATGCAGTTAAACCTGCTGGCGCCCATGCGCCTGTGCAACCTGTTCCTGCCGAAAATGACCGCGCGTGGCAGTGGTCACATCGTAAATATTTCTTCCCTGGCCGGCTGGGTCGGTTCCCACGGGCTGAGCGCCTACTGTGCGTCGAAGTTCGGCTTGCGCGGGTTTGGCGAGTCGTTGTCGGCAGATCTCGAGGACACCGGTGTGCATGTAACCAACGTGTATCCCTGTTTCAGCCGTACGCCGATTCTTGATTCACCGCAATTTGGCTACGAAGAAAAGCGGGTGGTTCCAGATTACCTGGTTTCCGACCCATCAGACGTCGTCGGGAAGATTTTGCAGGGTATTAGAAAAAACAAACTGCATGTCTTTCCGGACAAACATGCGCGACGCATTCATTACCTGAAGCGGTTCACGCCTTGGGTCATTCCGATGCTAAACCGGCGAATGCAGGATGAATCGATCGTAAGCGGCAAGGAGGAGGGCTGACATGGCGAGCATCCGGGCCAGGATATTTCGCTATTTTTCCGGACAGTACATGAGGCGGGTAACGCCCGGCCGGGACGTTCATGAGTTGCGCAGGGGTCTTGAATATCGCGGCACATTGTTACCGCCGGCGAAGGGCGTCGATATCCGGCCCGTGACCATCGAAGGCATTCATTGTGAGTGGCATGTGCCCGCCGGTTGCGAAGACGCACCGGTGATCTATTACCTGCATGGCGGCATTTATATTATGGGTAGCCCGGCCACGCACCGCAGGCTTGTCAGTTTCATCGCCAAAGAATCCGGTATGCGCGCGCTCGTGCCGGATTATCGACTGGCACCGGAGAACCGGTTCCCGGCGGCACTTGATGACTCGCTCAAGATCTATCGCCACTTGTTGCACGACGGGCTGGACTCCTCTGCGATTGTCTTCGGCGGCGATTCGGCCGGCGGTAACCTCGCGGTGGCGACAATGCTGTCGCTTCGAGATGCAGCCGAGAAATTGCCCGCTGCCTGTTTCCTCATCTCGCCCTGGCTGGACATGACGAATAACGGAGAGTCGCGACGGACGCGCGCCAAAATTGATCCCTGGTTTAATCCTGATCATGTGCCTGCTTCTGCAGCCAGGGTGTTTGCCGAATCCGAGCTGGAAAACCCGCTGGTTTCACCGGTATATGCGGATGCATCGGATTTTCCGCCAACGCTTATACAGGTCGGCGACCATGAGATCCTGCTGACCGATTCCACGCGGATGGCGGAGAACATCAGGGAGAAGGGCGGAACAGTGGAATTGCAGGTGTGGCCGGAAATGTGGCACGTGTTCCAGTACTTTGTTGGCCAGGTACCGGAAAGCAAGAAAGCGATAGACGACATTGCTCATTTCCTGCGGTCAGCATTTTCGGTGGATCGACTGAGTATGCAGAAGGGCCAGGCGGCCTGACAGATTCTGGAGAGGATTATGAAAGTAATGAAATTATTGGCTGCGTCGCTGGTTCTCGTATTCAGCATTCCCGCGTTTGCGCAGGACGATGCGGTCAAGGCGCTGTTTCAACGGGATGTCGCCGACGTGACAAACCAGGAAATCCTCGTGCTCGAGGTGACGTATCCTCCGGGTAATAAATCGTCGAGTCATCGCCACAATGCGCACACGATTGTCTACGTGCTTGAGGGCAGCGTCACTATGGCGGTCGAGGGAGGTGAGATAAAGACACTGGGTCCGGGCGAAGTTTTTTACGAGTCACCGGCGGATGTTCATTCCGTATCCGCCAACGCGAGCGAAACCGAACCGGCGAAGATCCTGGTGTTCTTTCTGAAAGGGAAGGGCGCTGCAACGACCGAATCGGCCGGGTGATCAGAAGAGGACGGTGACCAG
>JAHEFD010000166.1 GCA_024640345.1 Woeseiaceae bacterium | reverse complement strand
GAAGGTGCAGAAATTGCGTTCACCTACCAGAACGACAAACTGAAAAGCCGCGTGGAAAAACTTTCCGCGCGTCTTAACCAAAACACCGACCTTCTCTTTCCCTGTGACGTTTCGAGTGACGAGGAAATTGACGCGGTGTTTGCCGGTCTCGGCAAACACTGGGACAGTCTCGACATACTCGTCCACTCGGTCGGCTTCGCGCCACGCGAACAACTTGAAGGCGGCTTCACCGATGCCGTTACCCGCGAGGGATTCCGTATTTCGCATGACATTTCGAGCTACAGCCTCGCTGCCCTGGCGAAAGCTGCGCAGCCCATGATGCAGGGGCGTGATGGCGCGATACTCGCGATGACCTACAACGCGGCGACGAGGGTCGTACCGAACTACAACGTGATGGGACTGGCAAAGGCGAGCCTCGAAGCCTGCGTTCGCTTCCTTGCAGCAGACCTTGGCCCCAGGGGCATTCGGGTCAACGCCATCTCGGCCGGTGCTGTAAAGACACTGGCAGCTGCCGGTATCGGTGGTTTCCGCAAAATGCTCAGTTACGCAGAGAAGTCCGCTCCCCTGCGGCGCACCGTTACGATCGAGGAAATCGGTAACACGGCCGCGTTCCTGTGTTCAGATCTCGCCAGCGGCATCACGGGCGAAACGACATTTGTCGATGCCGGATCGAACATCATGGGAATGGTTTTCGACGAAGACGAATAAGCAGGGGAATAAATTATCTTGAATTATAAGGGGTCGATCTGACCCCTTTTTTAATTTTCGATCCGTCAGGTACCGTCGATATCGATTTTCGTTTTTTCGCCGTCCAGTCGCGCCACGATTACCGCACAACACGCATCACCGAAAATGTTGACGGCCGTTCGCGCCATGTCGAGCACCCTGTCGAATACCAGCAGGACGCCGATTGCCTCTACCGGCAAACCAACGGCACCGAGGATGATCGCGATGGCCACCAGTGACGCCGAGGGCACACCGGCAACACCTACCGACGTCAGCAGCGCGATAAACACGATGGAGAACTGCGTGCCAAACGTGAGATCGAGGCCATAGGCCTGCGCCAGGAACATCGCCGCAGCACACTCGTAAAGCGCGGTACCGTTCATATTAACGGTGGCGCCAAGTGGCAACACGAAACTCGAAATCTTGTTGGACACGCCGACGCTATCTTCGACGCGCTCCATCGTTATCGGCAGTGTTGCAGATGACGATGCAGTGGAGAATGCGGTGAGCATGGCGGGCGCCATCGCCGGGAACATCTTGTATGGCTTCACCTTGCCGACGAACCTGAGAAACAGCGGCATGATGACAGTGATGTGGAGAACAAGTGCAATGATAACCGTAATAGCGAACACGAATAGCGGACGGACCGCTTCAAAGCCTGCCTCCGCCACCACTTTTGCGACCAGTCCGAATACGCCGATCGGAGCAAACTTCATGATCCATTCGGTCATCTTCATCATGACGTGAAAGACGCCATCCCAGAACTTGAACAGCGGCTCGGCCAGGTCATGTGTCAGGTGAGTCATGAAATAGCCGAACAGGATGGCAAAGAAAATGATGCCCAGCATCTGCCCATTGGCCGCCGCCTGGACAATATTCGGCGGAACCATCTCGTGGAACACCTTGGCGACATCACCCGGTCCGCGTCCTTCGGCGACGGCGGCGATCTCAGCACCGGAAGCATCGAGAGCCAGCATGTCACCGGCCGGAACACCATCGACATATCCCGGGCCGATCAGGTTAATGAGTAACAGGCCCAGGCAGGTCGCAGCCAAGGTCGTGGCCACGTAGAAAAGTAATGTGCGCCCACCCAATGCGCCCAGGTTACCGCCCGATCCAATGCCCGCCACGCCGATGACAATCGACGAGAAGATCAGCGGCACGATGATCATCTTCAGCGCATTCAGGAAAAGCGATCCGACGTAATTGAAAATCCCGATATAGCTGACGCCGAAAATCGAAGGATCTTCCGTCCCCGCCGCGATAGACCTGTTGACCAGGTACCCGGATAAACCGGCGAACAAGATGGCAATTAAGATCTGCCAGTGAAGATCCAGTTTTTTCATTGGCCACTCCCCGACGGTGCAATTATTGTTTTTGTTAACGCCCGGCCTGCCGCCGGAGGGCCCATCATACGTCTCTTAAAGCGGGAAATCCTGCTCGCTGATGGCATCCTCGTTGCGTTCGATGTCTGAATGTCGGGTCAGCTCATTAACGAACGCGACGTAATCCGCGGCACCGGCCGTATTCTGGAGCTCTTCCTTGCGCAGATCACGCTCTTCAAGCGGAATAGTCTCAGGGCGACCCGGAGTCACTGCATTCAACGTGAACACGGCATAGTCACCGGTAGTGGTCGTCGTGCTTCCAAGGCGCGCTTTCCCCGGCGACGGCTTCTTCGCGCGGAAAATAGCGTCCAGTACCGCTCTGTCGACTCCCTCGGTAATCCGGGTCAGGCTCATATTCGGTTCAAAAGTAGCTTCGAGCTCGGCAGACATCGACGCGAAATCCCGTCCCTCTTCGAGCGCCTCGCGCAAACGACGTGAGCGATCAACAATCATATTCAGGGCGCGATCCGACTGCAGGGCGAAAACGATATCGTCGCGAACTTCTTCCAGTGCACGACGTGCTTCCGGATGATGATCGGTGACGTGAATCATCAAAGACCGATTGGCATCGACTTCGATAATGTCGCTGATCTGCCGCTCATTGAGAACCAACGGATCAAAGGTTGCATCGATGACTGCCTGGTTACCGCCGAACGGTTCGCCGCCAGACCGGGTAAAACCGGTAACGGTTTTGACTTCGAGGCCCGTGGCTGCAGCCACGGATGCGAGATCAGCCGCATCGAAAAGTGCGTCCGAGAGTTGCCGTTCCAGCTGCTGGAACTGGCCTTCAACACTCTGCGACCTGAGTTCCTGCAGCAATTCTGCGCGCACCTCATCCAGGGGCAATGGTCCACCAGTCACGATGTCATCCAGCCTGACGACGTGGAAACCGAATTCAGTCCTGACCGGTCCGCGAAGCTCCGATTTGTCCATCGAAAAAATTGCGTCGCCAAGTGCGCCTGGCATTTGTGACTGCATCACGGTGCCGAGTGAGCCGCCCTGGTTCGCTGTACCACCATCTTTCGAGTACTGGCGCGCGAGATCCGCAAATGGTTCGCCGGCCTCTATGCGGGCTGTCAGCGCACGCGCCTCTTCTTCTGCGGCGGCTTCATCATCACCGAAAGGGATCAGGATGTGACTTGCCTGTCGCCTTTCGTCCTGTCGAAAGCGGCCGGAATTGTCTTCGTAGTATTCCTGAAGCACGTCATCCGAAATATTCATGTCGGCAGCCAATTGCTGGCGATTGATCTCGACATACTGAAAATCGACGGTCTCCGGCGCGCGGAAATCGTCAGGGCGGGCATCGTAGTAAGCCTGGACGTCCTCGTCCCGCACGACCACTGTCTCTGCCAGCGCGGCAATATCAAATGTGGCGATCGACGCCTGGCGCTGCTCGAATAGCAGGTTCAGGTAACGCCGGTATTCTGACGGAGTGACAAATGCGGTCGCTGCAATGCCTCGCTGCAACTGGCTCAGTCGAAGTCCCTGCCGCTGGCTGGCTTCAAATGACCGCGCGGTCTGCACGGTCTGGTCCAGCCAGTTGTAATACAGTTCCTTTTTGAAAACCCCGTTTTCCTGGAACTCGGGCGCAGACTGGATCAGCGCAGCTATTTGATCGTCGCCAACCCGGAATCCTTCGTTGCGGATATAAAGGTCAACGACAGTTTCGCGAATCATTCGCTCCAGCGTGTTCGACTTGAGCGCCTGCCTGGTTTCTGCTGGCAGATTTCCGTAATCGGAGTACTGCAGCAGCTGGTTCTGGTATGCGAATTCAAGCTGCGAAGCAGAAATGTCGACGCCATCTACGGTTGCCGCGTGGCCGCCACTCAGGAAAGTGAAATTCCCGATACCAAAGAAAATGAATGACACGGCGAGCATGCCAAGCAGAGTGATGGCAAATACGCCGGTGAATCGTTCACGAATATGTTGCAACATAACGGGTCATCTATATGAGTGGAAAGACCCCAACGGGTTGGCCGACGAGGTTCAAAATGGTTCGCAGATTGCCGTTCGGGCAATGAAAATCTGGCGTGCGATGATACTTTAGTGGCTTGCCGAGGCCAAGCGCCGATTCAGGGCTGATGGAATCGCGGCTGGAAGCCGCTCCTACCGAAGCCGCAGCCACAGCGCAAAGGTTGCAATCGCGGCTGGAAGCCGCTCCCACAGAAGCCGCAGCCACCGATCAGGGTTATCGCGGCTGGAAGCCGCTCCCACAGATCAGGGTTATCGCGGCTGGAAGCCGCTCCCACAGATCAGGGTTATCACGGCTGGAAGCCGCTCCCACAGAAGCCATTCCCACAGAAGCCGCCTCCCACAG
>JAHEFD010000165.1 GCA_024640345.1 Woeseiaceae bacterium | reverse complement strand
AGTACATCGACGACGGCAAGGCCGAGGGTATTCGCGTCTCGCAGGAGCAGATCGATCGCCGCAAGGCCGAGATCTATAAGCCGATGGAACATTACAAGGTTTTCCGCAATGAAATCGTTGCTGGCACCGTTAACCCGAACTACATCAATCCGCGCCAGGGCCTGGATCGCCTCCAGAAGCTGATGGACGAGTACGGTGGCGGTGCAACGGTCAACTACATGACCAACGACAAGCTGTTGCAAATTGGTCTGAAGAAACTGAAAACGATGGAAGAGGACCTCGACAAGATTGCCGCCGAGAACATTCACGAACTGTTGCGTGCATGGGAACTGAAGCATCGGGTTCTCACCTCCGAGTCGGTCCTGCAGCACACGCTGTTCCGCAAGGAAACCCGCTGGCCGGGCTACTACTACCGCGGTGATGCAATGAAGCTGGACGACGAGAACTGGCATGTGCTGACCGTTTCCCGTCGTGATCCCGAAACCGGCGAATACACCATGGAGAAGGCTCCGCTTTATCACCTGGTGGGTGAAAAAGAGGAAGCAGCGTAGGAGAAAAAATCGGGTCAGACCAAGTGCCGGAGTACACTTACTCCGGCACTTCACGCTGACCTTTTTTTATACAGATGAACATTATCGACCACAGCGACGAGGAGATACTGGAGGTTGCCCACCCGATGTGGGACGACCTGATCAAGTATTCCAACAAGGGCCAGTACGGGAAATTCATCAGGAAATTCTCTTATGAATTGCTGCTCGGCCTGAACGAAGTAGAACTGGGCAAACAGTTCAAGAGAAGCGTGCTGGCGCGCAAGCTGTCCAAGGAACGGGATTATCTCGGCATCATCCGCCGCGGTGAGCACGTGACGGTTCTCTACCGTGTGAGGAGCACCGAAAAAGACGGTGAATGGCTCGGGCGCCTGGTCCTGGGTTATGAAAAGGGTGATATCCGGATATTCTCCGCCTCCATATTCTAGGGCCCTGAAAGCCATGAAAGACGTGATCGAAACCAACAAGTATGTTGAACTGACCTATAAGGTCATTGACCAGAAATCAGGCCAGACACTGACTTCGGTTGAATTTCCCCTCGGGTATGTCCACGGGGTCAACGCGGTCCTGTCTCCCCAGGTCAGCGCCGAGTTGGAGGGCAGATCCGCAGGCGAAATCATAGAAGTTCCCCTGGACTGCAATAAGATATTTCCCCCCCGGGATGAGTCGCTCGTCATCACCGAGTACATCAGAAACGTTCCCGAGGAATATCGTGAAGTCGGTACCGCCATTCTGATGGAAAACGAAAGGGGTGAAACCAAGAGTTTCCTGGTCACCCGTAAAGATAGAAAAACCATCACCATTGATGGAAATAACCCGTTGTGTGGCAGAGAGGTCATTTTCAAGCTGGAAATCCTGCTCGTCCGCGATGCAAGCGAAGAGGAGATTGCAGCAGGCGGGAAAATCGAAGAAGGCCCGGATATTGAAACAGGGCTCCGCATTCATGAGGTTCTGAATTAAACTCACGTCACGCGTGACATTCCTGACAAGAGGTAAATACTATGAGCGAACAACCCAAAACCAGGCCCAAAGTTCCCGAAGGCAAAGCGCGTTTCGTGACAACCCGTCAGAAGGAAGCCAACGAGCAGGGTTTCGTTGGGTATGAAACCACCTGGGAGCCATTTCAGAAAGAAGTCCCGTACGCGACCCCGAAAAAACCATAAGCTCCCCGGCGACCGGACTCGCCAGGCAGGTGATAGAAAATCCGGAACCGCCACCAATTCCATTCGTGCTGGAATGCACATCTGGGCATTGAAGGCACGAGCAGCGGCCTTAATACCTGCGTGCTGTTGTTATTGGAATAGTATCTGATTCCAGCAGGCTTTCTGAGTATGCTCAGTTTTAGCCTCAGGATTCAGTCGTTGTCCAAGAAATGGGGCAATCCAAGTGAGGCTTGTTGTAACTTGCTGAGCTAGCTCGGCGTCAAGCTGGTTTGTTCCTCTACATCGCGATGTTTTCCTGTCTAGAGAAACAAGGATAGGAAATACGATCGCGTGGTTGAGGCGCGGCGCACTGAAAACGGCCGCAGTGAACACACGCAAGCGGATCGGCCTCGACCCCGGTTGGGGTCTCGCGCTGAGCCTTCGTTCAGTGGACCATGGTCAGCTCGTCCACAATGTGATCTGCGCCATAAATGGCTCCGAGGGCGCGTAGCATGATGTCGGGATGGACGGCCACGGTGCGATTAAGTGCGTTGTTGAACCAATAGGCACCGCCTATCGAGTGAATATTGCCGTCGAATACCAAGCCTACGAGCTGTCCGTCCTTGTCGATCACCGGGCTGCCCGAGTTACCGCCGATGATGTCGGTGGTACCCACAAAATTGAACTTCGTTTCGTCGGGGAGTGAGTCGCTGGCATCACTCCAGCTGGCGGGCAGACGGAACGGTTCGCTCCCGGTTACACGCGGATAAATTTCACCGAGTGTCGTCGCGGGTCGTACGTCCGCGCCTTTTTCCTGCCAGCCTGTGTGCGTGCCGTAGGTCACCCGCAGCGTGAACGTCGCATCCGGGTATTCGTCCGTCCCGTATATCTTGAAGCGGGCCGCGGCGATTTTTTCGTACGCCTTGTCCGTTACGGACTCTAAGTCGTCTTCGTAGCGTTGCCGCAGAATCCGGGCATCGGCGTCGATCGCCATTGCCAGTCGCATCATGGGATCATCGGACGCCTCAAGTTTCTTGCGGTCGGCATTCCACAGTGCTTCCCGGGTCGCAGGGTCAAACAGCTCGGTTCCCTCGATGAGCCGTCTGGCCACCGTCTCCGGCGTGTCCTTGCCGAGAATCTGGTGCACGAACAACGAGTCGGGGCCGAGGTATTCACGCATCTTGTCCAGCGACCACGAGAGCTTCAGGATTTCCAGTTCCGGGTAGATGGGCCGGTCGGCGAGCGTCAGCTGCCGCAAGCGTGGCATTTCGGCATCGGTATAGCCGCGCAGACGATCCTCGTTGGCTTTATCGCGTTCGGTCACGACGCGGACGATACGCTTCGCCATACCGAACAAGTCACTGCTGAACGCCGCTCCCGCCTCAATGAACAGGTAGTCTTCGCGGAACGCCAGGTAGTCCTCGTTGGCATTCGCGATGTCGTCCCATGCCGAGCCGACCATCGCGGCAAGTGTCGGGTCGCTTGCGATGCGTTTTTTCAGGTCGGCTTCGACTGCAAGCTTGTGCGCCAGCATGTCGTCGTCGTGCAGGGCGTCCA
This sequence comes from Woeseiaceae bacterium, assembly GCA_024640345.1. Taxonomy (GTDB): domain Bacteria; phylum Pseudomonadota; class Gammaproteobacteria; order Steroidobacterales; family Woeseiaceae; genus SZUA-117. The sequence goes on along the minus strand of JAHEFD010000165.1, from coordinate 1,194 downwards.
GGCGCCGGCTGACCACCTTGATGCCGTTCTCAATGGATTGCAGCGGGGCGCGCGTGATACGAAAGGCCTCATCGCTGAATGTCGCGTACTGGATGTAACGTCCACGCAGCTCCGCGACGCGTCGCAGCCACGCAGGAAAGGAGACGTCGCGCAGGAACTTCAGGTCATCAACTGTAAGCAGGCGTTGCGTGGAGCCGGGGCGGCCAGCGACGAACATGGCGTCACCCGGTGACAGGCCTTCCTGGCGCCAGTCAAGGTGATACGGTGTCGCCAACGGTTTGCCATCTTCGTAGACGCGCAGGATGGCCATGTCGAGGCACCAGCGCGGGAAGTTGAAGTTATCGGGATCGCCGCCGAATGCGGCGATGTCGGTTTCCGGCGCGAACACGAGACGTACGTCCTCGTAACGCTCATAACGATACAGCCAATACTGCCCACCGCGATAGAGGGTTACGTCTTCGCATTTGAGCTCGGATGTCGCTTCGCATTCCTCCACAAGCCGGGCCAGCGTCTTGCGGCGCGCCGCAGCCGCCTCCAGCTCATCCATGCCATCGGTCGCGGCGGCTACCTTTTCGGTGATGTCGACTGTATCGATCAGCAGTGAGAGTCGATCCGTCGGGCAGGCAATTTCCTCATCACGGTTTGCGGCGAGAAAGCCGTTCGCTTCGAGGTCATTGTCCGCGGATGAATTTTGCGAGATGCAACGCATGGCGCAGTGATGATTGGTCAGCACCATCCCCTCCGGCGACACGAACGATGCGCTGCAACCGCTGTCCAGGCGGGCAACCGAACGTTGCACCGTATCGAGCCACTCGTCCGTGATGTTCACGCCGTACTTTTCCTGCACCGCGGCAGCCGGGAAATTGTCGAGTGTCCACATGCCTTCGTCGGCCAGCGTGGTGGCGGACAGGCACAGGAATATGAGAGTCATTGCGATTTTTTTCATGGGGCGCTCCGCGTCAGGCAGGCGTTTTTGCATACGTCAGCCAGACAATTTAGTTGTCCCCGTTTGCCCGTGTCGATGCGGGCTTGTACCTAAAAGGATAGGAAATTCTATCGCGCGGTTGAGGCACGGTGACCTGAAAACGGCGGGGCGGTCTGCGTTGACTGATACGTTAGCCGCCCCGGTTTGCCGCGCGTCGCCGAAGATCAAGAGCTCGACGGCGGTGCGCGCATCTCATCGAATGGGGCTTT
>JAHEFD010000164.1 GCA_024640345.1 Woeseiaceae bacterium | reverse complement strand
TCTTCCCCGACAAGCTTCATGTAAGTGAGGCGCGGATCGAGTCCGGAGATGACCGTGTCCGCGTGAATCTCATCGCCATTTTCAAGTGCAACGCCAACGGCCCTGCCATTCTTTATGATGACGTTGCTGACGCCCGACTCTGTAACAATCTCTGCGCCGTAAGAAAGCGCGGAGCGTGCAATCGCGTTGCTGATACCACCGGTGCCGCCCTTGGCAAACCCCCACGCACGCATTGCGCCATCGATCTCGCCCATATAATGATGCAGCAGCACGTACGCGGTTCCCGGCGAGCGGACGCCGAGGAACGTACCAATGATTCCGCTGACGCTCATGGGCGCTTTCAGTACGTCGCTCTCGAACCACTGGTCGAGGAAGTCAGCGGCACTCATCGTGAGAAGCTGCATATAGAGGAAGCGCTGGTCTGCGTTCGCTTCCCTCAGGCCACGACTGGTTCGTAGTGCCTGGACGAGTTCACCTGGATTGAGCGAGGCCGGATTCGGTGCCGGGTTATCGATGATTGATTTTGTGAATCGCGCAAGCTGCGACATGGCCAGCGAAAACTCCGGGTAAACCTCGGCATCTTTCGCTGAAAAACGTGCGATCTCGCGACGCGTCCTGTGAGGATCTCCCCAGCGACAAAGCGAGTCGCCATCGGGCAGCGGCGAAAACGATGCTTCAAGCGGAATGATTTCGAGACCGTGGCGCGGCAGCTGCAGGTCACGCACGATATGCGGACGAAAAAGGCTCACCACGTAGGAGCACACCGTGAAGGTGAATCCCGGGAACACCTCTTCACTGACGGCGGAGCCACCAACGACCGGTCGTTTTTCGAGAACAAGGACATTCCTGCCGGCCTTCGCGAGGTAGGCCGCGCAGGTGAGTCCGTTATGCCCGCCTCCAACAACGATGGCGTCGTAGCGCGAGTGTTCTGCCTTTGTCTTGAATTTCATAACAGTACCTCACGCTTTCTTTCTGGGGGGATCGAAGAACGGCGTCTTCGTAACGATCGCCGGCACGCGCCGACGTTCATACTCGACGGTAACCTCGATTTGCAGGACGGTGCCTGGTTTTGCACAGGCCGACTTGACTGTCGCAAGTGCCAGGTTGTCTTTCAGAATCGCAGACCATGCGCCACTCGTCGCCTGCCCGACTTGCTTGCCTTTTTCATCGTAGACCGGAATTGGCGTGCGCCACGCACCGCCCGGTAGCTGCGGTGGCAATCCAAACTCGTCGAACAATCGTTCGAAAGCCGACCAGTCGTAAACGAGGCCAACGCTCGCCCACTCCGAGCCTCTTGCCTTTTCAGCCTTCAGCGCGGCTTGCCCGATAAACGGAGCACGGTCGAGGTCAACGCTCCAGCCGAGGCCAATCTCGTATGGCGACGACTTGCGAGATTCAATCAGGCATGAATTGGCACTGTGGTAGTCAACGCCATTCATGATGTAGCCTGCTTCGATGCGTGCGATGTCCATTGCATCCAGACCAACAGGCTGGATCCTGAAGTCCCGGCCGGCAGCCATAATGGCGTCGTAGACTTTCAGGGCCTGGTCGCGTTCAACCCAGACTTCGTAGCCGAGATCACCGGTATAACCTGTTCGGGAAATGACGACGTCGACATCTTCGAGTTTCGCTTTCGTCATTTCGAAATAAGGAAGCTCGTCCAGGTCCGCATCACTGACTTTCTTCAAAATATCTCGGGACTTTGGACCCTGCAGCGAGAGCGTACCGAAGCGGGTGGTGCTGTCTTCGATCGAAACATCGAAGCGACGTGATTGTCGCGTGAGCCACGAATAGGTTGGCTCCGCCGCGGCGACGCGATAATGCGTATCGTCGAGGCGAAACACGGTGCCGTCATCGAGCACCTTTCCATGGTCATCACACCAACACAGGTAAGCGCATTGGCCGACTTTGAGTTTGCTGACGTCTTTCGCCATAACGCGGGACAGGAATTCGGCCGCATCTTTGCCGCTTACGTCATATTTGAAGAGTGGACTTACGTCGATCAGGCCTGCCGCATTTCGCAGCGCGTAGTATTCGCGTTCGTGGCCGGTGTCGTAAGAGCAGACCGTGTAATAGCCCGCCCAGTCTTTATAAAAAAGGCTGGTACAAAGCTCTGAAGTCCGAGCGTGAAATGGTGTTCCGATAGGCATGGCATCCTCCTATCCTATCGACACTAATCAAGCTTGGCCGGGTGGCGCAATGGGACTTGTACCTATCCCGAACGGGACTTGTCGCAACCTTTTTTTGCTTAAAAATCAGCGCCAATTACAAACTGTGAATACATAGCCACGAACCGGGCACCTGGTTGAACATCCGAAACGCCGCGGTTTGGTCCGGACGGATCCTAATCAACCGAAGCGCTGATATCTCGATTTTCACAGCGCCAGCCGTTGATTCCCCGGCTGTTCAGCGACCAGCTGCCGGGAGTCACTGGCTACGCGGCATCCCTGTGCAGGTTAATTTAACGCTCAACCACGCAACGCGTAAGCATCGCGATCCTGAAAGCGGTTGAGTTTTAAGACCAGCACAGGCATGTTTCCCGCATGACCCAGCACGAATACATTTTCATCGCCATCTCGATTGTGCTCGGCCTCGCCATGGCGCGGCTGCTTCACACGGCCGCCCTGCTGGTCCGTGCGCACAACCGGGTGACGTATCACTGGGCAACCGCGCTGTGGGGCACGTGCGTCTTTATTTACATCCTGCAGCTGTGGTGGGTTGGCTGGGGACTTCGGCTGGTCACCAACTGGTCCATTGTCGATTTCTTTGCCCTGGTGATCGGCGCGATTTTCGTCTACGGCGCTGCCGAGCTCGCGCTGCCGAGCGAAGACTTCGACTTGTCCAACGATTCAGAACTGGATTTCCTGGCGCATAGCCGCTCCCTGGGGCGCGTGTCAGCGGGGTCGATGCTCGGCTATTTTGCAGTCGGGCCGTACGTCAACCTGACGATGTTCGGTAATTCTCTACTGGCATCATTCGGCTTTCCGGTTATTGGCGCCATCCTGATGTTGCTGATTATATTTAAGTCGCAGTGGTTCAAGGGGCTGATGGTCGTTTTCACCGGATATACGATCCTGATTCTTTACCTTACAGCCTGATCGATTTCTGATAATTCGAGCGCACGGAGAAAGGCCAAACGTGCGGCCTCTTTTGGTATTGTTCGGGATAGTGAATTTCTACCGCGGAGACGATGTGCCTGAGCGCCAGAGCGGCAGTCCGGAAGATCACAAGTTTAGTCCGAGAAGGCCGTCGTTCGACCTTGCAGCGGCACTCGCTCGCGATTGGCACGGCGGCAGCGCCTTCCGAACAGCCTGGTTCAATGCGTTGTCGATGATGGCCCCGTACGGCGAACGGTTCTTCATCGATTCTGTTAATGAATTCCGCGACAAGATCGAAGACCCGCAGCTCAAGTCCGAAGTCCAGGCATTCCTGTCGCAGGAGTCCAATCACCTGCATCAGCACAACAAAGTGAACAAGTTGCTTTGCGACGTTCGCGGCTACGACCTGGAGGCAATCGAAGGGCCGATACTCAGGCGCGCGGAATGGACGGAGAAAAAGGTGCCGGCAATTCGGCGCCTTGCCGGTACGGCGGCGAACGAACACCTGACCGCAGTGCTGGTCGCAGATATGTTGCGACACGACGATTCCTTTATCGGCGCGGACCCCGGCATGGCGGACTTGTGGTACTGGCATGGCGTGGAGGAAATCGAACACAAATCGGTCGCGTTCGATGTCTACAATGCCGCGGGTGGCTCATTAAAAGACCGGCGCCTGGTACAAATCTTCGGCACGGTATTTTTCCTGACCGGCACGTTTCGCATCCTGCGCCTTATGCTGAAACACGACGGCAAGCTCTGGAGCCTGCGCGAGTGGCTGGAGGGCTTCAAATTCCTGTTCGTGAAACCCGGCGTCCTGCGACGCGCTTTCATTCCCTACTTTCGATTTCTGCGGAAGGACTTTCACCCGTGGCAGGATGATGATCGATACCTGGTCGACAAGTGGGAAGCGAGGCATCAAAGCCAGTAAAAAGTGGTCGGTTGCCAGACCTGGTATCGCCAGGCATTCAATTCAGAGCTTCAGTGTCCGTTCGCCATGGCAGCGAGCTCCCAGTAAGGTGGCGGGTAACCCATCTTTTCCTCGAAATCGGCTGCCATTTGTACCGTTCGCTGCCTGGTGTCACGGAAACGGCGCTTGAATTCCTCGTTCCTTAAGACAATCAATGGATTCATGCCCTCGGGGACGATCGCAATCCTGCCCGTCCAGTTCATGACAACCGAATACGCTTTTAGCACGCGCACGACAGGCAACATCCATCGGTTGTAGGTTAGCTCCTCGCCTGCGTTAGCACTTGCGATCAGGGCATCCATCACTGCGTTGTCGATATGATCCTGCGCCAGCGTTTCCCGGTTTCGCCACTCTGCAACAACGCTAAGCGTCGGATCGTATTC
>JAHEFD010000163.1 GCA_024640345.1 Woeseiaceae bacterium | reverse complement strand
GAAATCATCCGGTGCGCCCCCAAGCAGTTCTATCGAGGTGGCCTGGATCTCCCAGCGTTGGCCTTTTCCAGGTGACTCAACAAGTTTGCCATTAATACTGACGGCAGAACCGGTGGTGATATTTTTTATATGTTCGTAACTATCAAGACTCGCATCAACAATAATTTGTATATTAGCCAGGCAGGACCCATCGTTCAGCTCAATAAAAGAAAATTCTTTCGAATCCCGGCGGGTGCGAACCCAGCCCTGGACGGAAATTGAATCGATAGCGGAATCGCTGTGTAAAAAGTCATTGATTAAAGGTTTCATAGAGTTTCTTAAAATTATTAAAACGCGTGTTGCCTGTATTGTAATTGATGAAGCCGTATTTGTTTTATCGTTTCCGGGCCAGGGTCAGGCCGTCACCGACGGGTAGCATACTGATATCGACCCGATCATCAAGAAGTAATTGGGAGCTAAATTCCGTAATTGCTACAGTATCCCAGGTCCTTCGCGCCCATCTTCTTCGTGGACCGGCTTGAACCGGAACGCTGGACCGACATCGCCAAAATACGCACATCGGTTTAGATGCCACTTACCGGGACCATCTTCCCACTTGAAAAGTGAGAGTACGTCGATTCTAAGCGATTCTGAGGCGTTTGGAGAAGACATTGGGCAATTTCGCTGGCCTGTCCCCCATTTAAAATTGGAGGCTTGTCCAGTCGAAGACTCTTCGACCTATGACCAGTGCTTCAGCTGTTCCATAGGTGCTGACGGCGCACATGCGCTGAAGCACTCCTGGATGCAAATCAACAGGCTATTTCGGGAACAGCATGACGAAATTGAGTCGAAAACCCCAATCTTCGGGTCCCGCGTCGGGAGAGCTGGCCCAGTAACGGATACCGCCACCTACCTGAACCAGCTGACTACCTATCTTGAGAAGTTGGGTCACGCCTAAATTGATCGGTACGGACCATTGGCTGCCTTCCCAATCGTAAGTTGATTCCAGGTTCAGCGAAAACGTCATCTGTTTAGGCGTGATGTAAGAGACAAACGGCTGCAAAAAAGTCGCGCTGATGTCCGCCCGCGTCGACTCACCCGCTATCGATTCGATGTGGTTTGCGAGCGCTCCGTAAGTCCAGGAACCTGACTGCCTGAGCACAACTGCGGTCGGGCCGAGGCCCCATTTCTCGCTGCCAAGAAATTCATCCGTAGCGGTTGGCAAGAGAATTACAGCTCCAGCCCCCCAGATCCAACCGCCCGCGGTCGGGGCTTTCGGCGAGAAAAAGACGCTTTGAACGGTGTCCCCGAGCCCGAATTCGCTGACACCCGCGGCGGGCACGTCATGTTGATCAACAATTGGCAAGATCGTCCGCGAGATCAGGTTCAGATTGTCACTGATGGAAAACGGAATGACGGGCTGCACGTTGATGCGAAGCATTGAGCCATCGTCATCGACGCCGAAATTTTGGTCAAAATTGACCTGGACAGGCACGCTGATCAGGGAAGCAATCGGATTGGCCAGCTGTTTTGCGAGCTCGGCGGAGTCTTGTGCGTGGACGGGTAGCGTCAGAAGCGAAAAGCCGATCGACACGATGAGAATGATACGCATTATGTGCTTGTCCATTTTGGTTGGATCGAAGATCAAATGCCGGGAGTAAATGCGTACGGCGCGCGGGAGTGTATCATGAGAAGGACTCGCTCCACTTGACGTATCGACGAGTACTGCAACCAATTTGGAGTCAAAATGAACCTTAGCCATGCAATATTTAAAAGAACATTACTCCTTGCAATTCTCCTGCCGGCGATCAGCTGGGGACAAGAGAAGCCAAACGTTGTACTGATGGTCATGGATAATCTCGGCTGGGGCGAGATTGGTGCTTATGGTGGCGGAAGTGGGCTTGCCGCACAATGCGATTCCCCTGGCGTTATTATTCTTTAACGTCGGCGTTGAAATTGGCCAGCTGCTATTCATTGCAGCGGCGTCGAGCGTAATTGCACTCGCCAGACGTCTGCGATTGCCGTGGCCTCGCTGGGCGGAGCTGATTCCACCTTATGCTATCGGTGGCGCCGCAATGTTCTGGGTGATACAACGCATCAGCGCCTTTTGACCGCAGGCTAAGTAGGCCGCCTGGTCATGACGCTGCAGGGATTCTGACCGACTCACGAGTGAGAGCAAAACTGAGCATACGCAGAAAGCCTGCTGGAATCAGTTGGTTACTTTTGGGTTATCTAACTCGCTGAAACCGGTGGTCAGAAGACCACGGAAATCAAGCGGTTAGGATGTACTCAACTCAGCGACTCCGATTGGGAAGCTGAGGCCCTACCAGTAGACGATACCCGCTAAGTCGCGTTTCCAATAGTGTGCCTATCGGTCAGAACAACCCCAATAGCCACGCCCGGTAGAGGAATGGTGTTGCCTTTGAGTCGGCCGCGTCGCCGGGTCAATCGAGCGGATGCCGGCGATCCAATCCGCGCCTGGCCGACCGTGATCCTCGGACATGGGTTCATGCGATATCCGGTGCCGGGTGATAGGTGAGCTGAGATTTACGGATCCTGTGCCTTGCGTATGGATGCGCGAAACTTCGAGGTCAGGGAATCCTGTTTGTAACGGCCTTTGACGATGTGGCGTATCTGGCAAACGGAGGGAATATCCAGTCCGGTCCCCTGCGAGCCGATCAACCACTTGAACGCGCGATCTTCGTACGTCTTGCGCCAACGATCGGATGGTCGCTGATACAAGCCAATTTTCTCGCAATAACCGCAGCTACGCGCAATGTCGCCATGAGCAATCTGGAACGCGCCTTTCGCTTTCTGGCGCTCTGCGCTCAGGATTGTGAACTCGGAAAGCGCGATCTCGCGCACGGCTGGCGCTGCGCGTCCCTGGCGCAGTACGCCTTCGCCTTCCTCGAGCAGCTCGGTACCCTGGTCGCGTAATGGAAATACCAGCGTGTCGTCGCGTCCTTGCAGCTCGCGTGCAAGTGTTTCGAGGCAACCCTCGTGAAACACGATGTCGCAGTCCGTGAACCAGATCCAGTCCGCCTGCGTTGACTTGGCTGCCATATTTCGGCCGATACTTCTTCGAAAAATCTTCTCCTTGGGCAATGGTTGCCAGTTCCAGCGCACGCCGGGTACCACGATTTTCTCAAAGAATTCCAGAACGGGCTTTATCGACTCGTCTTCAACCGCATAAAAAACGGTCATCGTAATGTCGAACTTGTCCGTCCGATGATTAACGACTGAGCTCAACTGATAGGTCAGCAGATGGCCGTAATTCCAGCAATGGCTGACAATTTCCAGGCTCAGCTTGCCGCTGCGCTTTGCCTTTTCCACCGATTTCGGATCGACGTCGCGAAACCACGACGCTGGTACATAGCCGCTTGCGGCAAACCGGAGAAACAGCCCGGCAACTCCGTCACTCAGCTTGTTTATGAATGCTCTGCCCACAACTCCATTGAATTTCGATGGGTTTCTTAAGGCTTCTTATAGTCCCGTATTTGATCGACAAAAGATAGGGAATCCTATCGCGTCGGCGGGGCGGTGGGACTGGAAAGTGGGCGCTGAATCCGGTTATCGAGACTGAAAGGGCGGAATGTACCGACGACCGGGGCCAGGCTCGCTGCGCCTGCGCGCCGCTTGCGGCGACTGTGATCATGCCGTCGAAGTGCGTTGATATCAGGACGCAACCTCGAATCGATCGGATGTCGCGGTTGCGGTTCCTGTGGCATCATATGCGGCATGAACGTATTCATACTGTGCACGGGTAGATGCGGCTCGGTTACCGTCAACAGGGCATGTGACCACATCAGCAACTACACGAACTCGCACGAGTCGCGCTCTCAGATGTACGGTGAGGCAAGACTCGACTACCCTGAAAACCACATCGAAGCCGACAATCGTCTTTCTTGGTTACTCGGCCGTCTCGATGAAAAATACGGCGACGACGCGTTCTACGTTCATCTGAAACGGGACGAAAACGCGACAGCGGCAAGTTTCGTCAAACGCTACCGGAAAGGCATCATGAAGGGTTATCAGAAAATCCTGCACGGCCTGCCGCGGAACGCAGACAAGCATGCCATCGCTCTCGATTACTGCCACACCGTAAATAGCAACATTGCGGCGTTCTTAAAAACAAAAACGAAGACGATGCAGATGGATATCGAAAACGGCAAAGAAGATTTTACTCGTCTCTGGGATCTGATTGGCGCTGAAGGCGATAAGGAAAAAGCGTTGTCGGAGTTTGAGATTCGCCACAACGCCTCGTAATGACTTTCTAGTCCTGATCGTTCCCCAAGCGAGGTTGTAGATTGGAGCAGGTGAAGGAAATCGAAACCTCGTCACTTGGTTGGGAAACAAGAGCTCTGCCATTGAGCTACACCTGCGACGTGATGTGCCCCACCTGCCGTCCCTCGCTAGGTCAAACCTCTGCTGGCGTCTTGGGAAGCTGATGTTCTACCGTTGAACTACACCCGC
>JAHEFD010000162.1 GCA_024640345.1 Woeseiaceae bacterium | reverse complement strand
TCGGACTGGTCGCCCGCTGCAAGATGCCCTCGATAACCGGAACGGATATGGATATAAACCAGGACCAGGGCGATGTAGACAGCGACCAGCGCCCAGCCTGTACGATCAATATCAGAGAAAGATAACGAACCCTGCACCAGCAGCACACACATTCCAACCACGCTGACTGTCCTCAGCGTCTTTTCCGACATGTTCATGCGCGCCTGCGAGAAAGCGTCGGGTAGCCTCTTGGCGAAACTGAAAGCCGCGACCAGCGGAATAAGATCGTAGATAAATACGAGTCCGCCACCCAGCATGATGATATAGCGAAGATCTTTTCCCGCAATGATCGGTATTGATCCAAACAACAAAAGAAACGTGAGCAAGATGTGTGGTGTGTTGAACTTCTTGTTGACGACAGCGATACCCTTCGGCAGCCAGCCATCTTCGCAGGCGATCAAGACTGATTTCGTTGCCCATGAGAACGTCGAGTTGATACTCGTTGCCAGGGCAAACAGTCCCGCACCAACTATAAAAGCGGTGTAAACCGGCGCCGGCAGTATCGCTTTAGCTACCTCGGACAGAGGTTTACCAGCCGTTTGCTCGACAGGAAGAATGCCGACCGCGACTATTGCGACCAGCGCGAAGAAAACTGCAGCGAGCAACGTGCTGTAGATGATTGCGCGTGGCAGGTCGTGCTGGGGATTTTTCATTTCCCCGCCCAGTTCCGAAATATATTGTGCGCCGCCCGTGGAAAATGACAATACAACGCATGCCAGTCCGAAACCGTACCAGCCATTCGGAAGCAGCTTCTGTTTGTCGGTGAAATGACTGTAATCCACCTCGAGAATACCGAAAAAGATCAGGGATGAGAGGCCCAGCAACAAAAAGACGATCATGACTTTCTGCACGGCTGCTGCCTGCTTGACGCCGACCAGGTTTACCACATAAAAAATGACGAGAATCCCGAGTGCAATCACCCGAATATCCAGATCGGGCACAAGCGCAACCGCGTATTGTGCAAAACCAAGCGCGAACAGAGATATAAGAATGTGGGTGACAAGAAGTATGGCCAGGTAAAAGAAGCCGATTTTCGGACCGAGAATTCGCTTGCAGTAGACATAGAGTCCACCGGTTGCGGGCATCGCAGAGCCCATGAATGCAACCGGTAATTGCTTGATCACCGACAGGCTGGCCGACAGGACAAATGCAAACGGAATCGCATAAGCCGTGAATTCGATGCCAATCCCGATCAGCACCATGATCCCTGAACCAATAACCTGCCCCAGGGCAATCGCGAAAACGTCCCAGAAACTTAGTGTTCTTTTTAGTTGCACAATAGTCCGCCCTGGCTCATTGGCTTACGCTAGATTAACGACAATGCCTCGTCAAAATCGGCTATCAGGTCGCGTGCGTCCTCGAGCCCGGCCGAAACACGAATCATGCCGTCCGCTATGTTCATTTGCCTGCGCTGTTCCTCCGGCACGTCGAGAAACGCCATCGACGCCGGAATCTGGGTTGTCGTTCGTACGCCGCCAAGGCTCGCGGCAAAGCAACACAACTCCAGGTTATCCAGGACGGTAAGAGCCGCATCGGCAGACTCTACCTCGAATGTCAGCATACCGCCGAAGTCAGGCATTTGTTTTTTCGCGATTTTGTGCTGAGGATGGGACTCGAGACCGGGGTACCACACGCGTTTCACTTTTGGATGACCCTCGAAGTGAGCAGCAAGGGTTGCAGCCGTCTGACACTGGCGCGCAAGCCGAACACCGAGCGTCTGGATTCCTCGCAACAGGAGCCATGCATTAAAGGGCGCCAACGGTGACCCCAGCTTCACCATCGTGCTCCAGCGTATTTTTTCCATGAAGTCTGCGGGCAACAGTTTTGACTTCATGCAGATTGCGCCACCAATGGCGTCGCTGTGACCACCGATGAACTTGGTGGCACTCTCCACGACGAGGTCGACGCCCCACTCCAGCGGCCGGAAAACATAAGGGCTGGCGAACGTATTGTCACAAATGACAATAATGTCACGCTCATGCGCCATCTCCACCAGCGGCGGTATCTCCGCAACCTTCATTGTCGGATTAGCAATAGTCTCGAAATAAATTATCCTGGTGTTTGGCCGAATTGCCGCGCGAACGGCTTCCGGATCGGCCGTGTCAACAAAGGTCGTTTCAATATTGTAATCGGTGTAACGATGATCGAGCATTTCGTGAGTAGAACTGTAGGTGGTCCAGTCGCAGACGACGTGATCACCACTTTTCAAAATTCCGAGCAGCGCGACTGAAATTGCCGCCATGCCCGAGGCGGTCGCAAGACAGGCGTCCGCGCCTTCGATCATCATCATCTGTTCTTCGAACTGATATTCCGTCGGATTGCCGCAACGACCATAGATGTTGACGGACTTTCGCTCGCCATCGACAACCTGCTGGTATATGTCCGCATCATATTGAAAGCTGGACGACATGATGAGGGGAGCGCCGATCGAATTGGTGCCCTCGTCCGGAGGATAGTAGACCGCCCTGCTGTCGAAACGAAGTTTGGTTCTTTTATCGGATTTCACGCCATTGCCTCCGGGTTGAGCTCACGCCCGGCGATTCCGGGCCTGAAGTACCTTACTGGAATTCCTGCGGCCCCACGATCCGTTGGATGGTAAACGGGCCGCGCTGTTCGCCAGGCCTTGATCCAGGCTTGTCTGACGATGTAATGTGTCAAACAAATGTTTATAAATCAAACATAAGTTTGTTTATGACTGAGCGCGAAGAACAGGTCCTGGCACTCGTGCGTGAGAATCCTCTGATCTCACAGGCGACGATCGCCAGAAGGCTCGGCATCAGCCGCTCTGCTGTGGCCGGCCACATCATGCGGCTGGTCGCCAAGGGCGTAATCAAAGGCCGCGGCTACGTCATCAGCGATTCTCCGTTTGCCGTGGTGGTCGGGGGCGCGAACATGGATATTTGCGGCGTACCTGCCAGCAAGATTCTCATGCGCGACTCGAACCCCGGCAAAGTCTTTTCGTCACCCGGTGGAGTAGCACGGAACATTGCCGAAAACCTTGCTCGACTCGGCACCGACTGTCGGCTGATCGCCGCTGTCGGCACAGACCACTATGGCGACCTGTTAATTCAGCAGGGCAAGTCAGCGGGAATCGACGTTCGCTACATGTTACGACTCGATGGAGCGCAAACTTCAACTTACGTCAACGTGCTTGACGAGTCAGGCGACATGCTTGTCGCGATCAATGACATGTCGATCGTCGACGAAATACAGCCCGAGCACTTGCAGGCGCACGAACAGATGCTGAAGCGGGCAAGCCTGCTCATCGCCGATACGAATCTTCGGGATGAATTACTGGCCTACCTTGCGGGGACTTTCGATCAACAACCCTTGTTCATCGATACAGTTTCAGTGGCAAAGGCGAGTCGGATCAGACCGTACCTTGAAGCTGTTCATACACTTAAGGCCACACAATCGGAGGCAGAAGAGGTTTCTGGCATACGTGCTGCATCCAACAGAAATCTGCCCAGGATTGCCGACTGGTTGCATGATCGTGGTGTCAATCGTGTTTTCATCACACTTGGTCCAAAAGGCGCTTTTTACAGCGACGCCGACGGGTACGGAACTGAAAAACCAGTCAGATCCGCGGCGAAGGCGATAAACACGAGTGGCGCGGGCGACGCCTTCGTTGCTGGCATCGCGTATGCATGGTTGCAGCAGTGGCCGATTGTAAAATCAGCGCAATTCGCCATCGCGGCCGCTAATATTGCGCTCTCACATCGATCGACGATCAATCCTGCGATGTCGTCGGCTGCTGTAAGCAGAATATGCGAGGCCCGGCATGCCGGCTAAGACAGGAAACCGGTTTATCGATTTGCAGTCGGACGTCTGCGATGCGCTGGAAAGCGGCCGTCCCGTTGTCGCACTCGAGTCCACGATAATTTGTCACGGAATGCCCTACCCGAGGAACCTCGAAACGGCAATCCGGGTTGAATCCGTTGTCAGGGAAACCGGAGCAACACCGGCGACAATCGCGATCATCGATGGTCGGCTCAAAGTTGGGCTTACAGGCGATCAACTGGAATACCTTGCGCGCGATGGACAAAAAGTAGCCAAGGCAAGCCGGCGTGACATCCCTCTCCTTGTCGCCCGTGGCGAAAACGGTGCCACAACCGTCGCCGCGACCATGATCATTGCCGCAATGGCCGGTATCCGTGTAATGGCGACCGGCGGTATCGGCGGTGTGCATCGTGGCGTTGAGCAAACAATGGACGTGTCCGCTGATCTCGAAGAGCTGTCCCGAACGAATATTGCCGTCGTCTGTGCCGGCATCAAGTCAGTTCTCGACATTGGTCGAACGCTCGAATACCTGGAAACCGTCGGTGTCCCTGTCTTTGGCTATGGGACCGATACGGTACCGGCGTTTTATGCGCGCAGTAGCGGATTCCCGGTGGACTACCGGATGGACAAGCCCGATCAGATAGCCGCTGCG
>JAHEFD010000070.1 GCA_024640345.1 Woeseiaceae bacterium | reverse complement strand
GGAGATATCTTTTTGTCACGGCACTCAAATCGACGAACGATAACTCCAGCCCAATGGCTGCTATTGGCCGAAAGCAGCCACTGGGCTGCTAAACTGATGAGAGGCTGCTAGTGACCCAAAGGAGACAATGAACTTGGAGCCGCTTTTGCCGCGCATTTGGACCGCATTTGTCGCCTCTTTTCTCACGATGGCGTTCGTGACAGTGGGGGGAGTCTTTCTTTTCTTTCGACCCATAGCTGAAGCTGAAGATGCGGCGACTGAGTGGCACCCGCTGATCGCGATTCTCGTCTATTTGACACTTTCCGTATTTCTCTTTGACTGGACAACTCGTCGGGTGGGTAGTGCGTATACGGCGGCTTTCGTTATTGCGGCGGCCCAACTCATCTTTATTGTTGATTTGTTTGCCAGAGGTGAGCGCGGAATCCTGACGGCGATAGCGGGAGCCGCGTTGGTTGCTGCGACCTGGTTCGCTGTCGCATTTGTACATTCGTGGATGACCGGGCAAGGTAACGGTAGACGCTGATTGACCGTTTTCTACCCGATTTCATGCAAACGGGCATGCTACTTTACCGGCCGCTAATGGCCGTAACCAGCCGTCCGAGTCAGGGGTAAATAGTTCTTGGATAACAATTTTTTCGTTCTAATTGCGATCGTGTCCACGATCTGGGTGTATGCCGATGCCGTCTCGAAAGGAATCGGCAAGTCTGCTGGCATTAAGGATCTGCCATACAATTTGCCGCCCGTTGTGTGGGCTCTTCTGACCTTCATTGCTTGGTTTATCGGGCTACCAGTCTACTTGTTCATGCGTAGTGAGCTTATCCGTCGTGCCAAGGCCAATGAGGGCTGCACCGGCATTGGCACCGATGAGTCGTTCGGCAGCGCTGCTGGCCGAAGTGGCAAAATCATTGTTGGGGCTTTATTGACCATTTTCGGCGTAGCTTTGGCTATGTTCGGGTTCGACTTAATTGACCAAGCCAGCGGAAAAGCTGGTGGCGGCCTAGCAGTGATCCTCAGTTTCGCGCTGCTGATTCTTCCTGGTTTGCCAATCGCCCTGATCGGTGTACGCATGGTTATTTCAGAATTGCTCAAGGCAAAGAAACCTCAGTCAAAAAACAATAAAGACGTTGCGCCTTCTGAACTCGATTAAACTCAACTCGAATGGACTTCGGAACAAAAAGAAACCGACTTTGCGAGCGTCTCCTTCTGGCCGTAAGCAGTCGCCCACATTCTTGTATTTGACCCTGTCCGAACGTCCGCTTTGGGGAAAACCGGACATCAGGAATACCTCGGAGAGCGCTCTGCGCCGGTTTGACGGTTACCTGCGTCCGTGGCTGTAAGCCTTAGTCGGTGTCAGAGCGGGAGATTGCAGAGCTGGCTACTCCTCGGTTGGAGCTTCGCCGATCAGGTCCGGCCGGTCGGCCTCCAGGATTGGATTGACCAGAGGTATGAAGACAGAAGTCTGGTCTTCCTCCGTGGACGGCTGGGCCAGAAACTTTTGATAAATCAAGAAGCTGGCCGCCGCAAGTGCGACCAGCAAGATTGCTGTCTTCGGTCGAATTGACCCTCCGTGGGGCCCGAAGGAGGGCCGAAGGGCCGGGTGAAACCGGCTTTCCGGATCGGATGTTAGTTTCGCTGTCATTTAGATGTGTAGTGTAATGCAGAAACCTCGACTGTTTGCGGTCATATAGGCAGTCTCGACATTGCACAAGCCCGGAATATTGCCGTATAATCGCGCGCCAAAGTCGCGGTGGGCAATATGACGTCGTGCAGCCAGAGTCTTCGCAGAAAAGGCCCCGATTAGGGGTTTTTTATTATCAGCAGGATGGTTTCGCGAAGAAATACAATGGGCTTTATGCCCATTTTTTGTTTTTAGAACAAATAGTTATGAAGAATTTTTAATGTTATGTCGAGAGACGAGTTAATCAAGTTACTGGAGCCCGTGGTTGAAAATCTGGGCTATGAGCTCGCCGATCTTCAGGTGAAGACGGGCGGGCCAGACGGCGTATTGCGACTTTTTATCGACAAAGCGGAAGGCATTGGCATCGAGGACTGTGAATCTGTCAGCCGCCAGGTCAGTGCAATTCTGGATGTCGAGGACCCCATTCAGGGCAATTATGCCCTTGAGGTGTCATCGCCAGGGCTGGACCGAACGCTGACAAAGCCTGCGCATTTCAGGCGATTTATGGGCCAGGATGTCCGCGTGAAACTGAGGTTTCCGCTGGCGGGGCGGCGCAACTATCGGGGCGCCCTCAAGGCTGCCGATGATGAAAAGATTGAGGTCGAGGTTGATGGTGAGTCGCACAGTTTGCCGATCGCGACCATCGAATCAGCACGATTGATTCCGACACTTTGAGCGTGACGGAACAAAGCTATTTTGGAGTAGCAAGGTAATGAGTAAAGAAATTCTGATGGTCGTCGATGCCGTTTCCAACGAAAAGGGCGTCGAGAAAGACATCATCTTCGAGGCAATCGAAGCAGCACTTGCGTCCGCAACGCGGCGACGGCATGGCGAGGATATTGACGTGCGTGTCGCGATTGACCGCGAGACGGGCGACTACGACACTTTTCGCCGCTGGCTGGTCTTTGAAGACGAGTCAACCGAGCTGGAATTTCCGGACCGCGAGCTGCGCATGATCGATGCCGTAGACGTTGATCCGGCTGCCGAGCCGGGCGGCTACGTCGAAGTACCAATGGAGTCAGTCGATTTTGGTCGGATTGCCGCCCAGACTGCCAAGCAGGTCATTGTGCAGAAGGTCCGCGAGGCTGAGCGCGAGCAGGTTGTTGAGGAATACCAGGAGCGGGTTGGCGAAATGCTGTCAGGTCTCGTCAAGCGCGTTGATCGAAACGGCGTCTACATCGATCTCGGCGGCAATGCCGAAGGGTTCGTTTCACGTGAGCAGATGGTGCCGCGTGAACCCGTGCGCCCGCAGGATCGCATGAAAGCGCTGCTGATCGAGGTGCGCTCAGAGCCGCGCGGGCCGCAATTATTCATGACCCGAACGTCACCAGAGTTTTTGGTGGAGCTCTTCAAGATTGAGGTGCCGGAAGTTGGACAGGGGCTGATCGAAATCCTGGGCGCTGCAAGAGATCCGGGACTGCGCGCAAAAATTGCAGTGAAAAGTAATGATTCGCGAATCGATCCGGTTGGTGCCTGTGTTGGTATGCGTGGTTCACGTGTGCAGGCAGTTTCCAATGAATTGGCGGGCGAGAGAGTGGATATCATCCTTTGGGACGAGAACCCGGCGCAATATGTGGTCAATGCCATGTCACCGGCTGAAGTCGTGTCGATCGTCGTTGACGAAGATTCGCACAGCATGGACATCGCGGTTGACGAGGACAAACTGTCGCAGGCAATCGGACGAGGTGGCCAGAATATTCGTCTCGCAAGCGAGCTTTCCGGTTGGGAACTCAACGTGATGACGGAAACCGACGCCGAACAAAAGAGCGAATCTGAAATGAAAGAGCTGATTGCTCTCTTTTCGAAGCAGCTCGATGTTGACGAAGAAGTGGGGCTCATTCTCGTGCAGGAAGGTTTCTCGACGATCGAGGAAGTTGCATATGTGCCAGCGTCAGAGTTGGTGGAGATCGAGGAATTTGATGAAGACATCGTCAATGAATTGAGAACCAGGGCGCGCGACGTCCTTCTGACGCAAGCGATTGTCCAGGAAGAGAAAATCGACGAGGCCGAACCTGCGGATGATCTTTTGAGTCTCGAGGGCATGGACAAGAGCCTTGCGTTTAAGTTGGCAAGTGAGGGCATCGTGACACGCGAAGACCTTGCCGAACTTGCAACTGACGATTTGCTCGAGATCAATGAAATGGATCAGGAAGAAGCGGCGGCCCTCATAATGAAGGCGCGTGCGCATTGGTTCGACGCCGAACAGCAGGCCTGATTTAGGCAACAGTAGGTTATACGGAGTTTAAGAATGGCTGATGTCACCGTTTCACAATTCGCCGAAGTACTGAAAGTACCGGTCGAGAAGCTTATTACGCAGCTCGATGATGCCGGTATCAAGGTCGATGGTGCGGATGACACGATAAGCGAGGATGCGAAGCTCGAGTTGCTGACGCACCTGCGCCGGGCACATGGTCAGGAAGACTCTGCAGCAACTGGCGCGGCTCCTCGTCGTATAACACTTCGTCGCAAATCCCAGTCTGAATTGCGCCTTGCTGGAGCACAGGGTCGCTCACGTACGGTGAACGTCGAAGTGCGTCGCAAGCGCACTTACATTAAACGTGACGTTCTGGAGAAGGAAGCCCAGGCGAAACAGGATGAACTTGATCGACAGAAGCTTGAGGAACAGGAAAAAATTGCCGCGCTCGAACGTGAGCAGGAGCGCATAGCGGCAGAGAAGGAAGCTGCCGAAAAAGCAGCGGAGGAAAGTGTCCTGCGCGCGAGCCAGGCGAAGGAAGAGGCCAAGGCGACTGCTCGCGAAGAAAAAGAGAAGGCCGATGCACTCGCCGCCGAAGAGCGGGCTCGTGTTGAGAAAGCCGAGCAGGACGCTCGTGACAGACGTGCGAAGGAAAAAGACAAGAAGAAAGGTAAATCTGCTGATACCAAATACGGCCGTAAAGAGCTGCATGTCGCTGGCGACAAGAGTGGCCGCCGCAAACGAAAAACGCCGGTTCGGCGTCGCCCTGTATCTGTCAGTTCGGATGGCCAGCACGGTTTCGAGATGCCAACAGCACCGGTCGTTCGCGAGGTCGAAATACCTGAAAGCATAGCCGTTTCTGAATTGGCACAACGAGTGGCGGTCAAGGGCAATGAAGTGGTCAAGGTCCTGTTCAACATGGGTGCCATGGTGACCATTAACCAGGTCATTGATCAGGACACCGCGATTCTCGTCGTGGAAGAACTCGGCCATATTGCGAAGCCGGTCTCAGGGCTTGAGTACGATGAAGGTCTGCTCGCTGACGAGCAACCAGCCGGCGAAGAAGTGTCGCGTGCACCGGTCGTAACGATCATGGGCCACGTCGATCACGGCAAGACATCATTGCTGGACTATATCCGGCGCACCAAAGTTGCCGCCGGCGAGGCTGGTGGCATCACACAGCATATCGGCGCTTACGCCGTTCAAACGGACAAGGGCAAAATTACGTTCCTTGACACTCCGGGTCACGCGGCTTTCACCCAGATGCGTGCACGCGGAGCACAAGCGACAGACGTTGTCATCCTGGTCGTTGCGGCTGATGACGGTGTCAAACCACAAACGATCGAGGCAATCCAGCATTCAAAGGCTGCCGGCGTGCCGATTGTCGTCGCGGTCAACAAGGTCGACAAGGAAAATGCCGACCCGGAGCGCGTGAAGAACGAATTATCGCAGCACGAGATCATTCCCGAGGATTGGGGTGGTGAGCAGCAGTTTGTCAATGTCTCGGCCAAGACGGGCGAAGGTATCGATGCACTGTTGGACGCCGTGCTGTTGCAAGCGGAAGTTATGGATCTGAAGGCTATAGCGACCGGTCCCGCACAGGGTATCGTTATTGAATCAAGCCTTGAAAAAGGTCGTGGCGCTGTAGCGACATTACTGGTTCAGGCGGGAACGCTGAAACAAGGCGACATGATCATTGCCGGCGAAGAATATGGCCGCGTGCGAAATATGTTTGATGAGTCGCACGAACTGATCAGCGAAGCCGGACCATCCAGTCCCGTTGTCGTACTAGGATTGTCGAAGACACCGAGCGCCGGCGACGATTTCCTGGTCGTCACCAACGAACGCAAAGCACGAGAAGTGGCCGAATTCAGGCAGGCAAGAACGCGGGAATCGAAACTTGCCCAGCAGCAGGCATCGAAGCTTGAAGATATGTTCAGCCAGATGACCGAAGGCGAAAGTAAAGTCGTACCGATTCTTATTAAGTCCGACGTTCATGGCAGTACCGAAGCACTTCGCGACGCATTAACCAAGATTTCGAATGACGAGGTTCAGGTTAAGGTAATCAGTTCGGGTGTAGGTGGTATCACCGAATCCGATGCGACGCTCGCAGCGGCTTCGCACGCTGTCATTATCGGTTTCAACGTTCGCGCCGACGCGGCAGCACGTGCGGCGATCAAGGAATCAGGGGTCGACATCCGCTATTACAGCATCATTTACGAGGCAATTGACGACGTAAAGGCTGCAGTCAGCGGTATGTTGTCGCCTGAGATTCGCGAGACCATCGTTGGCCTGGCCGAGGTGAAGGAAGTCTTTTCGTCACCCAAGCTCGGCGATATCGCGGGCAGTATAGTGACGGAGGGCTACGTCAAGAAGTCCAACCCGATTCGAGTGCTCCGTGACAACGTGGTGATTTACGAAGGTGAGCTCGAGTCCTTGCGTCGCTTCAAGGATGTGGTCAATGAAGTGCGCGCTGGTACTGAATGTGGCATCGGCGTAAAGAACTACAACGACGTCAAAGTCGGTGACCAGATCGAATGCTACGAACGCGTAGAAATCGCTCGGACCCTCGACTAAGCGCTACTGGATCGAAAGAACGCCCGGACCTGACCGATATGCCACGCGAATTTTCCCGAAACCAACGGCTTGGTGCCCAGATGCAGCGGAGCCTGAGCGAGCTGTTGCGCTTCGAAACCAAGGATCCGAGCCTGGCTGACGTGTCATTGACGGCTGTCGAGCTGACGAAGGATCTGAGCGTGGCGAAAGTGTATTTCAGCCTCCTGGATCCGGATGCTGACCCGGCACCTGTTTTGGAAGGGTTGAAACGGGCCTCGGGGTTCCTGCGAAGCAAGCTGGGCTCGGTGCTGATGGTTCGACATGTGCCGGAATTGCGGTTCGTGCACGATGACAGCATTGCGCATGCAGCGGCGATTTCCCGCCTGATCGACGACGCAAACGACGCCAGCCGGAAGTAGTCAATGGCAAGTACCCCGGAATCTCCAGGCCGGCATAAACCGGCAGTGGTCGACGGCCTGTTGTTGCTGAATAAGCCTGCCGGCATGACCTCCAACCAGGCGTTGCAGAAGGTCAAGCGGCTCATAAAGGCGAAGAAGGCCGGGCATACAGGCAGCCTGGATCCGGCCGCCACCGGCATGCTGCCGTTATGTTTTGGTGAGGCGACCAAGATATGTGCCTATTTGCTTGAGGCCGACAAAACTTACCGGGTAACGGCCCGCCTGGGAGAGGCTACTGATACAGGCGACGCTGACGGGCAGGTCATTCAGACCGCACCGGTTCCGGAGCTCTCTCGGGAGGACTGGGAAACAGCCATTGCCGCATTTGTGGGTGACACAGAACAGATACCGCCGATGTACTCGGCGTTGAAAAAAGACGGCAAGCGCCTGTATGAGCTCGCGCGGAAGGGCGAGGTGGTGGAGCGAAAGGCCCGGCCAGTGCACATCGAGGAAATCAGGCTGCTCGAAGTCAGCGGGACCAGGCTGGTTTTTCGGGTTCACTGCTCGAAAGGGACCTATATAAGGACGCTGGTCGAAGATATTGCCAGGTCCGTGGGAACCGTGGCGCACACCGCCAGGCTGCACCGCGAGACTGTCGGCAGCTTCAGGGCTGAAGATATGCTGGATATGTCGGGCGCAGAGAAAGCGGCCGAAGAGGGACCGGAAGCGCTCAGAGCGAGGCTGCTGCCCGCCGATGCCGCGCTGACCGGATGGATTGAGTGCCAGCTGGATGCAGTCGATGTCGAGCGTTTCTGCGGTGGCCAGGCAGTTTCGAGCCGGGCGGCGGGCGAGGGCCTGGTGAAGGTCTACGGTCCCGATGCGTGTTTTCTTGGCATCGGTGAGCTCTCGGCCGATGGAAGTGTGGCACCGAAGCGCATTTTCAAGCGCTCGGCAGCTGAATAGCAATTTTGGAGTCAGGCAAAAAAAGCCTGAAATTTTCGTGTTTTAGACTATGACTGGGCCGAAACTGACGCTAGAATAGCGCGCTCAAAATCAAGGGCCAGAAAATAGAAAGAACGATTGGAGTTTCTTAAAGATGTCACTGTCAAGTGAAAACAAAAGCACCATCGTCTCGGATTATTCCAGGGGCGAAAACGATACAGGATCACCTGAGGTTCAGGTTGCACTGCTGTCAGCACGTATTTCGGAGCTAACCGAGCATTTCGGTGAGCACAAGAAGGACCATCATTCCCGTCAGGGTCTGCTGAAGATGGTAAACAAGCGACGCAAGTTGCTCGATTACCTCAAAGCTAAAGACCAGGATCGGTATCGCGAGCTGATTACACGGCTCGGTTTGCGCCGCTAGCACTCATTCGGCGCCCCCGGCAATGACCCAATAAAGCTGTCGACCCTGCAACGGGATGCGACGGCTGGGCGTGCCTAAATCACATACATTCGGGAAATAAATTGAAATCAACTACAAAGTCGTTCCAGTTTGGGGAACACCAGGTAACTATTGAAACGGGCGCAATTGCGCGCCAGGCAGACGGGGCCGTTCTGGTCGATATGGCCGAGACCTCCGTACTGGTAACCGCCGTTGGAAGGAAAGCAGCCGAACCAGGCCGTGACTTCTTCCCGCTGACAGTCAACTACCAGGAAAAAACCTACGCAGCAGGCAAGATCCCGGGTGGATTCTTCAAGCGCGAAGGTCGTCCCAGTGAGAAAGAGACGCTGACCTGCCGTTTGATCGATCGGCCTTGTCGTCCGCTGTTTCCGAAGGGTTTCACCAATGAAGTCCAGATTATTGCGACCGTCGTATCGCTGAACCCGGATGTCGATCCGGATATACCCGCTTTGATCGGCGCTTCCGCAGCACTTGCGATTTCCGGCATGCCTTTCGCCGGTCCAATTGGCGCAGCACGCGTCGGATATAAGGATGGTGAGTACCTCCTGAACCCAGGTCGCGCTGCCATTGAAGAGTCAGACCTGGATCTCGTCGTGGCAGGAACATCTGATGCCGTTCTCATGGTCGAATCCGAAGCCAAAATGCTGTCTGAAGAAGTCATGCTTGGGGCGGTCATGTTCGGGCACGAGCAGATGCAGGTTGCGATCAACGCAATCAATGAACTGGCAGCCGAAGTAGGCAAGCCTGCCTGGGATTGGCAAGCCGCACCGGCTGATGAAGCGCTGGATGCAGCCGTTGCTGACGCGGCACAGAGCGGTCTTTCGGACGCTTACCTGATTACGGACAAGGTAGAACGTCAGACTCGCGTAGGGGAAGTAAAGAATTCTGCAATGGAAGCATTGTCCGGCGGAGACGATGCCCGCTGGAGCGCCGAGGCAGTGAAAGGCGCGCTGGGCAAACTTGAAAAGAAGATTGTCAGAAAGCGTGTTATCGCCGGAGAACCTCGCATTGACGGCCGCGATACGAAGACAGTTCGTCCGATCGACGTATCGGTTGGCCTGCTTCCGCGCGCCCACGGATCAGCCATTTTCACTCGTGGCGAAACCCAGGCAATTGTCGTTACGACCCTGGGAACAGGCCGCGATGCTCAAATAATTGACGCGATCGAGGGCGAGCGAAAAGATCCGTTCATGCTGCACTACAACTTCCCTCCGTTTTGCGTGGGCGAAACCGGCTTTGTCGGTTCTCCGAAACGCCGCGAAATCGGGCACGGCAAACTGGCTCGTCGTGGCGTTCAGGCTGTTATGCCGAACATGGATGACTTTCCCTACGTCATTCGCGTCGTGTCAGAAATCACGGAATCAAATGGGTCCAGTTCTATGGCATCGGTTTGCGGCACGAGTCTCGCGCTGATGGACGCTGGCGTGCCGATTAAAGCGCCGGTGGCCGGTGTTGCGATGGGTCTCGTCAAGGAAGGCGACGATTTTGCCGTTCTGACCGATATCCTGGGTGATGAAGATCACCTCGGCGACATGGACTTCAAGGTTGCCGGTTCCGATGGTGGAATCACTGCGTTGCAGATGGATATCAAGATCCAGGGAATCACGAAAGAAATCATGAGCAATGCGCTGGATCAGGCAAAGGATGCTCGATTACATATCCTGGGAGAAATGGCCAAGGTAATCAGCGCTCCCCGACAGGAAATGTCCGAATGGGCGCCCACGATCATCAATATCAAGATCGACCCCGAGAAGATTCGTGACGTCATCGGAAAGGGTGGCGCCGTTATTCGCGCCATGACAGAAGAAACCGGCGCGACAATCGATATCGACAATGATGGCACGGTCAGGATTGCATCAGTTGATGGTGCATCTGGTCGCGAAGCCTTGCGTCGCATTGAGCTTATTACCGCTGATGTCGAAGTCGGTCGTGTTTATGACGGCAAGGTTGCACGTCTCATGGATTTTGGTGCATTCGTTACGATTCTGCCGGGCAAAGATGGCCTGGTTCACATCTCGCAAATTTCGAATGAGCGAGTTGAGAAGGTCAGCGACAAGCTTGCCGAGGGTGACGAAGTCAGGGTCAAGGTTCTTGAAGTGGATCGTCAGGGCCGAGTCAGGCTGTCCATGAAGGAAGTTGATTCCGAGTAACGCCAGCTGCATGTCGCCTGGACAAGGCACGGCAAAAAAATAAAAGCCCGATGATCTGTTGATCACCGGGCTTTTTTTTGCTGTATCAGTCCGGCGGGCTTAGCCGAGAATCTTTTTGTAGACCTGTGCGAAGTATTCCATTTCGTGCGGCTTGGCCATGCTCACCCGGATCCAGTCGTTCATCGGCGGAAACGGTCGACCTATCATCAGGTTCTCAGCTCGGAACGCCTGGCCTACTTCTTCAACGTCTCTCCCGGTGTAGATAAACGAGAAATTCGCATTCGACTTGACGTATCTATGTCCGAGCTCGTCGAGCATCGACTCGACAATAGCAAGCGATTCCTTGTTCTTGCGAATCGTGAAGTCCTGGAAGTCCTGGTCCTTGTAGCTAGCATATGCCGCGTTCAGCCCGAGTACGTTAATTGCGCCGGTCTTTGCGTCATTGATTCGTTGAGTCAACTCCGGGTCCGCAAATCCGAATCCTATTCGTAATCCAGCGAGACCATGAATTTTCGAAGCCGTCCTGGCAACAACGATGTTTTTGTGACCATCCCGAACCAGGTCCATCATTGATTCATAATCAGGATTATCGACAAACTCGAAATACGCTTCGTCGATGAACACCATACGGTCTTTGGCGACGTCGAGCGTAAATTCGCGAAGAGCATTCTTCTCAATGATGGACGGCACAGGGTTGTTTGGATTGGCGATATATACACATTTCGTGTCTTTGCGAATCGCCTTGTGCATGGCATTGAGGTCGACATTCAGGGTGTCTGGATTGACCGGTACGCGAATAATCTCTGAACCCGCTCGTTCGGCGTACCTGATCAGGTCGTGATAGGTGGGGTCTGCGCAGACTACCGAGCCTTTGTCCATTGCGACCAGCATGCCAGCTGTTCGCAGTATTTCACCGGATCCCGTGCCGATCGATATGTGGTCCGTCGGGACATTGTGAATGTTGCCCATCAGATCGGTCAGAGCCCGCCGGTTGCCACCGTAGAGGTTAGACATCTTTATCGAGTCGACAATGGCCTGTAGCGCTACCCGGGAAGGTCCCCATGGGTTTTCGTTGAAACCGGCACGAATCATGTAGTCAGGTCGCGCGATTTCTTCGCCGAATGCGTTGCTAACGAGGCTTAAGCCGGGGACTAAGCCCGATCCAAGTAATGCTCCGCCGCCGATTAACACCTGCCGTCTGGAAACCGTTCCCATATTCAAATTCTCCCCTGGAGATAACTGTAAATGCATGACCCGGGAGGGGTCTAAATGCGTGTTCAGGCTATGCCTGATCTGACCGATTCAGTGACGGTTTGTTTCCGCAATAACCTCGTCATACGGCCGGACCACGGCAACTTAATCTCAATTGAATAATGTTGCAAATCGACAGGGTACTTCATTGCACTGGAAACTAATGCGATGCGCGGTCCGGCATCTATTTCATTTCGATTTCCAGCCTGCTGCAGTCCTGGACGACGTGGCTGGTTTCTCCGCCGTGCGTGATCCGGGGCTCCCAGGTCGTATCGCCTAATTTGAATGACTGCATTTGTGTACTGCCATCGCCTGTGACCTCCATCCAGGCGCAAGGGCTCAAATACACGACCAGGCGATCAGGATGGGAGTGGAGGGCTGCCGTTTCACCATTTCTTTCCGTAACCTTCAACACACGGACCCGGTCATTTTCCAGGACATTCTCGTATATGTGTGGGGCGACACGGACAGGGTCCAGGGCAGAAAACTGTGCGGCCGCAATTCCAAAACCTAGGACCCCGCCAATCAGAATTAGCAATGCGGTATGAGAGAACTTCGTCATTCTTGGTCTCCTGGCGACATTATTCACATTCCAGGCAGTGGTCTGCCGTGCCGGTTAGATCCGGAAATACAGCTGTCCAGGTATTCGATGATTCGACCCGGCAAGTAGTAGTCGGGCCTCCATGGTATGCCCCCGCTGATGAAGCCGACGTGTCCACCATGGCTGCTGAGCTCAATTTGCACCGAATCGGACAATTTATCTGCAGCGGGAATAGCATCGGCTGTCATAAAGGGATCATCCTGAGAGTTAATAATAAGAGTCGGTATACGAATATCGGCGAGAAAACCGCTCGAACTGCACCGGTCGTAATATTCATCTTTGCCCGAAAAACCGTGCAGGGGTGCCGTGATCGCATCATCAAATTCCGCAAACGTCTTCGCGGCCATCGCCCGATGCCAGTCGAACGCCGCCGTGTACTGGTCAAACTTACGTCGAACCGCTTTCTTCATTCTTTTTATTAGGTGGTATTGATAAATCTTTGAAAAACCAATAGAAAGTGCTTTAGCAGAGTCGTGTAGATTCAGGGGCGTGCACACTGCTGTGGCACCATCCAACGGCGTGGAGACACCGTTTTCACCCAGGTACTTGAGCAAAACGTTGCCCCCCAGCGAAAACCCCACGGCTACCATTGGGCCTTCATGTCCTTCCGTTCTGAGGGATTCGAGAAAGTAACGTATGTCATTCGTTTCACCAGCATGATAGCGGCGTGGCAAACGATTTCGGTAGTCCCCGCAATCCCGAAAATGAAGGACCGCGGCCCGCCAGCCATGTTCTGCGGCGGCTTTCAGCAGCATCCTGGCATAGGGTGAGTCCGCCGAGCCTTCGAGACCGTGCAGGATAACGAGAATCGGAGCACCGGAGTCAGGATCCGGTCCCGCGTCCATCCAGTCGACAACCGTCACATCGCCGTCAGGAAGTTCGAGATTCTCGCTGCGGAGCCTGATTTTGGGGGAGCCGGACCATGGAAAGGCAGGGTAAAGCGTCTGGGCGTGGCGGTTCGTCAGCCACCATGCTGGCCGGAATTGGCTGGAAAGAATACGGTTTTCATCCATTGGGCGTCTATTTTCGCAATTAAACGTCGCCGTGATGGCACATTTTAATACGAGCCAAAAAAAGGCCCCCGGCAACACCGGGGGCCAGCCATGGAGTACAAACTCCTTCAGGCTGCAACAGGGGGCGGGGGAGCGAAGCCCTGTTGCAAATATCAAATTAGGCTAGTTTGAACCATGATGTCAAGTAATCCGACACCGGTTGACCTGGTCGGAGGTCAGGCTTTCTTTTGCTCTCTCCGAAGCAGTTCCAAACGGCGCTCATCAGCTTTGCCGGCGCCAGCAAAACGCCGCAGAACCTCATCCTGCAACGATTTCCAGCGAGCGATATTCTTCTGGGCGACATCAGCCACCGCGGCAAACGGGTCGTCGCCAACGACGCGCTTGACCTGCAGGCGCAGGTTTTTCTGCTGGGTCATAAAAAGCTTCATGCTTTGTTCGAGGTAGTTGGCGGCAAATCCGGGGACGACCTTGCCGTAGGAACGGATGACCTGCGACAGGAAATCCCGGCTCATGACCGCATCTCCGCGTTGTTCCTGTTCTGTGATGACCTGGAGCAATATCGTGCGAGTGATGTCCTCGCCGCTTTTCTTGTCGACGACAGTGAAATCGATCTTCCTGATGACGAGGTTCCGAACGTCGGCGAGCGTGATGTAGCAGCTCTCAACGGTGTCGTAGAGGCGCCGATTCGGATATTTCTTAATTACTCTTGCTGAGTTCATCAAATACCTCATTTTGCTGGACACCTGAAAGATAGCTGAATTTCTGCTTCAACCATAGCCGTGATACGCCGCAGGAATGCTCGTCATGCCGCGAAGACGGGTGGCATCCCAGTTCTCGGCAATCCACTCCCATATCGACCGGATGTCATATCCGGAGAGTTCGTCCGGCGGCCCCTGCTTCAGGCATCGCAGGGCAAGGCACAGTTCTTTTCCAATGTTCTTCGACCTGAGTGCCGGGGAACCGTTCATTTTGCTCAGTTTTTGGCCTTCGGTGTTGATCGCGACGGGAATATGCATGTAGGTGGGCGTTGGAAACCCGAGCTGGCGCTGCAGGTAGATCTGTCGTGGAGTTGAATCCAGCAGGTCTACGCCACGAACGACCTCACTTATGTCCTGGTCGAAATCGTCGGCGACAACGGCGAGATGGTAGGCGATCAGCCCGTCACGTCGCTGAATTACGAAGTCCCCCGATTCTGACTCGAGTCGCTGTTCACAATATCCCTGCAGCGCGTCTTGGAATCCTACCGGGGAACTATCTACCCGCAGGCGGATGGAGACATTATCCGTGACACAGCCAGAGCGGCAAGTTCCTGGATAAATTATCCCGAGTGGTCCCCGCGGGGCATCGGCGAGGTCTCGCCTCGAGCAGGAGCAAGGGTATGCCAGGCCGGCCTCAATAAGGCTGGCCACCAATTCTTCGTGGCGGGAAGTAAAATCGCTCTGATAAGAGACCGGTCCGTCCCACTGAAATCCAAAGGCCTCCAGCGTATCCAGGATCAGCTTGTCTGCACCCGGTTGCTCGCGCGGCGGGTCAATATTTTCGATGCGCAGGATCCAGCGGCCACGGTTTGCCAGCGCCTGACCGTAACTGGCGACTGCCGCCAACAACGAGCCAAAATGCAAGGGGCCTGTCGGGGAGGGCGCGAACCGGCCAACATACCCGCCTGGATCGCCGGTCATTGCGGAATCCGGACGGGTCCGGTCAACAATGGAGGACGGCTTTAACGGTAACGATCATCCCGATCACGGAACTGGCGCTCTGCGAGCTCACGACGCTCTTGCGCCTCGACACACAAGGTCGCGACGGGCCTGGCTTCCAGCCGCTTCAGACCGATTTCTTCGCCGGTTTCCTCGCAAAAGCCGTAGGTTCCTTCCTCGATCCGGGTCAACGCGGAATTGATCTTCCGCAGGAGTTTCCGCTCCCTGTCCCTGGTGCGAAGCTCGAGACCGAATTCGGACTCCTGCGTCGCCCGATCGTTCGGATCCGGGAAATTGGCAGCTTCATCCTGCATGTGATGAACCGTACGGTCCACTTCATGCATCAATTCGCTCTTCCATGACGACAGTATCGCCTCGAAATGATCGAGTTGCGCCGGGCTCATATATTCTTCGCCGCGTTTTGCTACATAAGGCTCAATGCCGTGAATGGGCCCTGACAGCATTTCAGCACTGGAGCGAGGCTTGCGCGGTGAGGGCTTCCGCAGCACTGGATCCGGCTTCGCTACGAGTTTCTTGCGAACCGGCGCCTTGTGGCTCACCTTTCTCTTGCCGGCTTTCTTCTTGGCCGAAGGTTTGGTTTTAGCGACCTTTTTCCTGGACGCCTTTTTGGCAACCGGCTTTTTCTTGCTCACTTTCTTCTTGCTGGCAGGTTTTTTCTTCGAAACCTTCTTCTTGGTGACCTTCTTTTTAGATCCGGATTTCTTCTTGGATACCTTCTTCGTCGATTTCTTCGCTGCCGGCTTTTTGCGGGCAACAGTCTTCTTCTTCGACGCTTTCTTCGTCGATGCCTTTTTCTTGGTCACTTTTGATTTCTTACCCGTTGGCTTCTTTCTGCTAACTGGCGTGCGCTTGGCAGCCTTCTTCCGGGAAGTCTTAGCTGGCTTGCGCTTCTTGCTCGCACTCTTTTTCGCGGGCATTGTTTACTCCTGCCGGTTCGAGAAAAACGCGCAATTATACATTGATGAGTGCGACATGGAAGCCCTGAAAAAGACCTTTTCCAGACAAAGCAAGTTTATCCATCAATCTTGTCAAATGGCGGC
>JAHEFD010000161.1 GCA_024640345.1 Woeseiaceae bacterium | reverse complement strand
ACGGCGAAAATCGCTGTAACCTGGTCGAGGGGGACGCTGGTTGGACACCGCTTTTCAATGGCCAGGCAGACTACAACGATGCGCCTTGTCTGAATGTGGATAAAGGTATCTCCGAAAGCGAGCACATCGGCCGGGTGAACCTGACGTGGAATATGTCTGATGATGTCATGTTTTATGGAACCTGGTCGGAAGGTTACCGCCCTGGCGGTATCAATCGGAACCCCGCCGCCGGCGAGTACAGATCGGACTTCCTGACGAACTGGGAGGCCGGATGGAAAACCCGGATGTTGAATAACTCATTGCAGTTCAATGGTGCGGTTTTCTACGAGAAGTGGGACGATTTCCAGGTATCTTTTACGGGCGCGAACGCGATTACGCAGGTTGATAACGGCCCGTCCGCATCTGTCCGCGGCACGGAAATGCAGATGGTCTGGTTGCCCACCGATAACCTGAGAGTTACAGCGTCGGCGGCTTACCTGGATACCCAGCTGGAAGACGACTACGTCAATCTTGACGCCCAGGGTAATGTGACCCGCATACTGGCGCCGAAAGGCACCAGGCTTCCCGTAACTGCAAAATTCAAAGGCAATGCGATTGCGCGTTACATGTTCCCGATGGGCGGCTTCGACGCACATGTGCAGGGAGCGATGGTCTACGAGGGTAAACGCGACTCAGATATGGATCGGAGAGACAATGCCATCAGGGGCGGAGTCCCTGCGTATACCACCGTCGATCTGAGCGCTGGTATAGCAAAAGAGGATTGGTCGGTCGAGTTGTTCGTCAAGAACGCGACGGACGAGGACGCGCCAATTTACCTTACCGCGCAATGTGTGCCGACCACCTGCGGAACCCAGAATTACGGTGTACGTTTCCGGCCGCGGACAGTCGCCATCAGATATACGAAGGATTTCTGATAGCGCTGTAATTCATCGCTGTAAGAGAAAAACCAAGGGGTGCGGAAACGCACCCCTTTTTTGTTGTTCGCCGACAATATCGCAGCTGTGTCAATGGCCATTCCGGTCTGCTGCTGGGGCACGAAATACCTGTTGAGGACCGGGCCATCGGAAGCGGAGGCAGCAGACAGAAACTGGTCAATGCCGACCGCGCCCCGACTTGCTGCGATCGCAGTGTTCGTATGTAGCCCGATTAGCCCCATGACGGTTGTTCTTGTTCGTATATTTTTCACCAGGCTGTGTCATAAGGTGGTTGATCCTGCGGGATTCAATTGACTCAATGAAACGTTGCTGTTGTCATCGTGGCAGCGGGAACCAGGATGCTAATGGAAGACCCGAGTGACAATGCTCTTGCTCACTGCTCGTGGTCCGCACAAAGAATGAATTCTGGTCGGTCTGGAACTTAAAACGGGGAGCAGCATGTCGATAATCACTGGCTTTCGCTGTAGCACGGCAAGCACGATAGTTGTTCTCATTGTCCTTGCCGGATGCACCAGGGGGAACGAACAGACCGCTGGCACCGGATCGGCGACAGCCGATGAAGGGACGACTGTCCGGCATGTGACGGCAGAACGAATTGAGAACGCGGATGCCGAGCCCGGTAACTGGCTATCTCACGGACGCACCTATGACGAGCAGCGGTTCAGCCCGCTGGCGACGATCAATGAAGACAACGTCACCGGTCTTGGATTGGCCTGGTATTTCGATATCGATACCAACCGTGCGATGGAGGCCACTCCGCTGGTTGCTGACGGCATCATGTACGTCACCGCTGCGTGGAGCGTGGTTTATGCGCTGGATGCAGTGACCGGTGAACTCAAGTGGCAGTACGACCCCCAAACACCGAGAAGCTGGGGTGCGTATGCCTGCTGCGACGTTCCCAATCGAGGGGCGGCACTGTGGAATGACAAATTGTACGTCGCGACTTTCGATGGTTACCTAGTAGCCCTCGATGCGGATACCGGTGAAGTCGCATGGAAAACCGATACGATCGACCGGACGCCGCCCTACACAATTACCGGCGCACCTCGTGTCATCAAGGGCAAGGTGATTATTGGTAACGGCGGTGCCGAATACGGTGTGAGGGGCTACGTCACTGCTTATAACGCGGAAACCGGCGAACAACTGTGGAGAACCTATACCGTGCCCGGCAATCCCGCTGACGGCTTCGAGTCGGATGCGATGCGGCTTGCAGCCAAAACGTGGAATGGCGAGTGGTGGAAATTTGGGGGTGGCGGTACTGCGTGGGATGCTTTCGCCTACGACCCCGATCTCGATCTGCTCTACGTCGGCGTCGGTAACGGTTCGCCCTGGAACAGGGAGGTTCGCAGTCCGGGCGGTGGAGACAACCTCTTCCTCGCGTCGGTACTGGCGCTCGATCCGGATAACGGAGAATACGTCTGGCACTACCAGACATCGCCGGGTGAGACATGGGATTACACCGCAACGCAGCACATGATCCTGGCCGATCTGACGATCGACGGAGAAGATCGCAAGGTATTGATGCAGGCGCCAAAGAACGGCTTCTTCTACGTGCTCGACCGGAAGACCGGCGACCTGATTTCGGGTTCGCCCTATATCGCGGTTAACTGGGCTACCCACATCGATCCGGAAAGCGGGCGTCCCGTGGAAGTGCCCGGTGCGCGCTACGAAGCGGCGCAAAAGATTATCTTTCCGGGCGCGTGGGGTGGTCACAACTGGCATCCAATGTCATTCAGCCCGATTACCGGCCTCGTCTATATCCCGGTTATCGGCTCGGCCGAGTCATATGCTAACCCGGCGGACTTCACGTTTATTCATAATCAGCTGAATACGGCGATCGACTGGCAGACTGTCGCCAATGTGCCGGCGGAAGAATACGCAGCAGCCCCGTCCGTAATCGCGCGCGTGTCGGCCTGGGATCCGGTGCTGCAAAAAGAGGTGTTCCGGATCGACAGTGGCAACGGGTGGAATGCCGGCCTCCTGTCAACCGCAGGCAATCTCTTGTTCCAGGGCGATGCGGAAGGCGAATTTGCCGCCTACCGCTCGGATGACGGCACGAAGCTTTGGTCTTCTCATGCAGGCACAGGTATCCAGGCAGCGCCAATCACCTTCGCTGTCGACGGCGAACAATATGTCGCAGTACTGGGTGGCTGGGGAGGCAGTCTCGGTGTCTTCACTGGTGATCCTGGCCCGGATCCTGGGCTGGAAGCCATCGGCCGGGTACTCACCTACAAACTGGGTGGCGCCAGGACTCTGCCGCCGGCCAAGGTGGTGGAATACAGGATTCCGGATATCGCCGATACTACGGCATCGGCGGAAACGCTCGAGCACGGTCGTGTACTTTTTCTCGACCGTTGTTCCTGGTGTCACGGTTCAGACGCCGTCGGCATCGGGTCATTTCCGGATCTTCGTTACTCGAGTGCCGCGACCCACAACATCTGGAATGCCATCGTTCTGGACGGGGCCTATCTTGGCAAAGGTATGCCCAGTTTTGCCGGTGTCCTGAGTGAGGATGACGCACAGGCAATCCGTGCCTATGTCATTCGCCAGGGCAGGAGTGTTTCCGGTTCCGGCAATGCAGAATAGGATGGAGTAACCGGTCAGTGCAGGAAATCCCGGTCATCGATATCAGTCGCGCTGGTCGTCACGATAGCGTTATTCGGCAGGTTGAAAATGCGTGTCGGGATATCGGTTTCATGATCCTGTGCGGACATGGAATTGAGCCACAAACGATCTTCGGAATGCGACAAGCCGTCATCGATTACTTCGCACGACCGCTGCAGGAGAAACTGCGCGACCAGATCACGCGTGATAACTACCGCGGCTACATCCCGCAGGGTTTCTTCAGTCCGAACAGTGGAGGCGCTGAGGCTGATCACTACGAAGGCTACAAGCTCCACGCCGAGACTCCCCCTGGTGATGACATCTGTGCCGCATGCGATCTCTATGGACCAAACAAATGGCCCGCTGCGCCGGGCGGGTTCCGGGAGGCTGTGCTGGGCTACTGGAAGGCTTGTGACGGAGTCGCAGTGATGTTGCTCGGGATGATTGCCTCGATCCTCGGCGTCGATCGCACGTCGTTCCTGCAGCTTTTTGAAAAGCCATTGACCAACATGACCTTGCTGCACTATCCGCCCCAGGACACGAATGTGCCGGGTTTCGGCATTCATCCGCACAAAGACACCGATGCGCTGACGATCCTGGTTCCTGACAAGGTAGGCGGCTTGATGGTTAAGCAGAGGGGTGGAACTCAATGGATCGAAGTTGATGCGCCGGGTGATGCACTTGTCGTCAACATAGGCGATCTTCTCGAGCTCTGGTCCGGTGGTTACCTCGTCTCGACTCCGCATAAAGTGATTAACCGCAGCGGTGCCGAGCGTTACAGCTTCCCGTACTTTGTCGTACCGCGGTTTGACACTGTGGTCACGCCGCTTCGCGATCCTCAACCCGGTTATGCCCGCGCGAGCGTGCACGTTGGCGATGTGTCCCGTGAGGTATGGCGCACCAACTGGCCAGATGCCGTGCCCACGGATTCGCGGTTCGACCTTGGGACATTGGAGGA
>JAHEFD010000069.1 GCA_024640345.1 Woeseiaceae bacterium | reverse complement strand
TCCAGATAGCTCATTCGCGGCCGATGGACTTTGCGCCGGGAACGGGATGGTATTACAGCAACACCGGTTATTTCCTGGCGAGCATGATCGTCGAGCGCATCGAGGGGCGACCATTGGGGCAGGTGCTGGAAACGCGCATATTTTCTCCACTGGGCATGACGCAGACCGGCATGGCGGATCCGGAAACCATCATTCGCCATCGTGCCGCCGGTTACTGGGTCAACAAGGCCGGAAAGCTGATCAATCGAAATCCCACGGAGACATCCTCCACACTCGGCGCCGGTGGATTGGTCTCTACCGCCCACGACCTGGCTAAATGGGACGCAGCCCTGTACGGAGACGAGCTGCTCAGCAAGCGCTCCAGAGAGACCATGTGGACGTCAGCGGTGCTTCCAGGCGGCGAGGACACGGAATATGGCCTGGGGTGGAGGGTGACACCTTACAATGGCCTTCGCTCGCAAAATCATAGCGGGCAGGTCGCAGGTTTCGTGGCCAATTTTGCTCGCTTCCCGGACCAGGACACTGCCATTATCGTGTTTATGAATCGATACCGGGTCAGCAGTAACTATCTCAAAGTCGCTGTCGTGCATACGTTCATGCCGAGCCTGGGTGCGGCGCCGGATTGATGCGCGTCGCCATCGTCGGCAATTCCGGCTCGGGCAAGTCTACCCTCGCGAGGAAGCTCGCCACGGATGCCGGGACGCCAACACTGGACCTCGATACGGTCGCGTGGGAGCCGGGAAAGATCGCTGTTGCTCGTAATATCGATGACGCGCTCGCGGACGTCCGGGACTTCTGCAGCTCAGCGGATAGCTGGATCGTCGAGGGCTGTTACACGAGACTTATCGCCGAGGCACTCCGGTCGGGCCCACTGTTCCTCGTCCTGGATCCGGGTCCGGAACAATGTGCGTCCAATTGCCGTTCGCGTCCCTGGGAACGACATAAATACTCGTCGAAGGAGGAACAGGATAAACACCTGGCATTCCTGCTTCAGTGGGTAGAGGAGTACTATACGAGAAACGACGACATGTCACTCGTGGCGCATAAAGCATTGTACGCGGGCTACGATGGCCCGAAGCAATGGCTCTCGACCTTGAATGAGGTTATCCAACCGGTCGTTGAAACAGAACAATCAAATCGAACAACCGGGCCAGCCACAGATGGCAGTTAACAAAATATTTACGTTCAGCGAAGCAGAGGCCCGGCGAATGCGGCGTGGGGCATTCCTGCCGATCGTGCTCATCGTCCCAATGGCAGCAATGTTCGGACTGGATTCGAGCAAGTCTCAACCGATGCATTTTCTCATGACATTCGCTGTCGCGGCCGGCATTGCGGCGGTTGTTGTATCCATGGGTTGGTCCGGTGCGAAGCGCCGCATCGCAGAAAGCTCTGCGGTCAGGCTCTCGGTCGAAAACGGGAAAATGGTTTGGACTACTGGCTCCCGCCAAACCGATCTCGATCTTGGTGAGGTGACGCGCATTGAAGTCCTGGAGACGCGCGGCACCGTTCGTTCAATTGTCCTGGTTCGCGCCAATGCGGCACGAACAACGCTTGAAGGATATGACAGCATGAATGATCTGCTGGATCTTTTGTGTCAGCAGTCGGACGCAAAGCTTAGCCGGACGTCGCGATGGTTTGTTCTCTAGTGAAATGCGTGAAACTTAAAACGCTTTATTACCGGGTCGACTAATGAAAAGTCGCAATTCAGGGCGTATTTTTTTGTCGACAGGCCTGGTTGTCCTGGCAATTGTGACTGCACCATTCCTGGCAAATTGGTTAGAGAAAAGGAACGAGACAGAAGAACAACCATCGGTCAGGTTGGCTGATCTAAAGACTGGTACGTTCGTTGAAGTTGTGTTGCCATCGTCCCGCGTTTTCGTACTGCGAGACTTCGACGATCAGGTTTACGCATTCTCGGTACCCTACAGTGAAGCTGCATATTGGCTGCCAGAATTCGACTGGTCTCACCCCGCTGTTCCCTGCGCTGAATTTGCGCCAGATAACAAAGAAGGCATGTTGATCAAAGACGGTGCCTTCCGTTGCCACCTGCCGGATCACGGCGAGTTTTTTCGTTATGAGCATTCGTGGGCGTACTCCGGAAAAAATCTTGGCTATCGAACAGCGGACATGAAAATCGCTGCCTCCGAAACCAGGGACGGAGCGATTTTTCTTACGCAGTGGAAATAAATGGTAACGGGTATCGTGAACCGCTCGCTGAAATGGTCGATTCAGGCGAATCACCCTGATACGGAATCCAGGCCGCAGGTAAAAATACAATTTCATAATGCGGTTTGACGGGACCTTCCGTTACCGACTTGGATGATAGAATCGCCTCTCATCAGCAGCTTGAGTATTGCAGGATAGCGTGCGAAACAGACTCACCATAACATTTGAAGGCGATCATATCCGTGTCCTCGCCGATGGGGACAAGGATATGGAATTTGCTGAATGCCTTTGGTCGCAGGTCGTCGAGCTCTGCGAAAAAGAGAATTGCTATCGAGTGCTTGGCGTTGCGAGGTCGTCGACTCCTCTTGAGGCACTCGATGCCTATGAGTATGCGCGCCTTTACCGGAAACTCGGCATCGACGGGCGCTACCGGGTTGCGTGGGTAGAGCTCGAACCGCACGCATCGGATATTGCCTCGTTTATCGACTCGGTTTTGTCGGAGCGTGGTTATTCGGACCGCGTGTTCCCTACCGAGCAGGAGGCTCGTGCGTGGCTGCTGGATGGCATAGTGCACTGATCTTCTTTTTTAAATTATTGAATACAAAAAGAAAATTCTAAAGGGACAGTATGAAGACCATCGGCATGCTGGGCGGAATGAGCTGGGAGAGCACTGAGCTCTATTACCGAAAAATCAATGAAGCGACGAAACTCGCACTGGGTGGTCTCCATTCCGCACCGATCGCAATGGTCAGCGTCGACTTCCAGGAAATCGAAGTGCTTCAGCATGATGATGACTGGGCGACCTGCGCCGAAGTGCTTTCCATGCGTGCACGCCAGGTCGAAGCTGCAGGAGCCGACTTTTTGCTGATCTGTACAAACACCATGCACAAAGTCGCTGCAGAAATTGAGAGTTCGATCGATATTCCGTTATTGCACATTGCCGATGCAACCGGAGAACGAATCCGGCAGGCTGGAATGAAAAGAATTGGACTGCTGGGCACGCGGTTTACGATGGAACACGACTTTTATAGGGGCCGACTCGAGGAGCAGGGTATCGAGGTGCTTCTGCCCGAAAAGTCGGATAGAGCGCTCGTCCACCGGGTCATATACGATGAGCTATGCCAGGGAAAGATTGACAGCCGCTCAAGGGATGAATTCGTGCGGATTATAGAGACGCTTCACGCGCAGGGTGCAGAGGGAGTTATCGAGGGATGCACAGAAATTGCAATGCTGGTTAGCCAGGAACACGTGAATGTGCGGTTGTTCGATACGACTGCAATTCATGCGGAAGAAGCCGTTGCAGAGGCTTTACGATGAGCGATAGCGGCACGAGGAACCGAAACGCGACCGTTTCGGCGGACGAAGCGCTGACCCGGTTGCGGGAAGGCAATGCGCGGTTTGTCGACGGAGACCGATGCATTGACACCTATCTAAGTCACACCAATCTGGATGGGCACCTGGGAGGACAGGCACCGTTCGCGGTTGTACTGGGTTGTTCAGATTCGCGTGTACCGGTCGAAATTATTTTCGATGTCGGTTTGGGAGATCTCTTCGTTATTCGCGTTGCCGGCAATATCGTTGCCCCGTCCCTGATCGGCAGCGTTGAGCTCGCGGCAGCCAAGTTCGGCGCGCGCCTGGTCGTAGTTCTGGGCCACACCGGTTGCGGTGCTATTGAGGCGACCGTCGAGGAGGTAAAGGAACCGGACGAGAACCAGTCGACGCATATTAATGCAATCGTCGAGTGTATAAGACCATCTGTCGAGCAGTTGCTCGCATCAGGTGAGGATTATGATCGAGATACGTTGATGGAAATGGCCATTCGCCTGAATGTACAGGCAACAGTGCGTGGATTGTTGCACGGGTCCGAAACGATTGAGCGCCTCATTCGAGAGCAGGGATTGAAGGTCGTTGGTGCCGAGTACTCGCTCGAGACAGGTGTTGTTGATTTTTTCGAGGGTATTACAGAACCCGGCGAGTAAACACGCGAACGAGATCATGAGGTCATGAAACGGCTTTTACGTCGCGAGATCGTTGGTGCGACGGCTGCCACAGTAGCGGCCGGTGTCAGTTATCGGGTCAGGATTGATTACCTGCCGAGTGTATTCCTGGTAATTGTTGGCATTCTCCTGATGGGGGTCTTTGCCGAGCCGGAGGATGAAACACTGGTGAAAATCAAAGTTCATTCTATTGAATCGCAC
Source organism: Woeseiaceae bacterium (assembly GCA_024640345.1). Lineage (GTDB taxonomy): Bacteria > Pseudomonadota > Gammaproteobacteria > Steroidobacterales > Woeseiaceae > SZUA-117. The sequence continues at coordinate 11,812 of JAHEFD010000069.1, read as the reverse complement.
GACTGGCACCTCGTGTGTTTACGTTTGATTCGCACGATCGTTCTTCTGTCCATCGGTGTGCTCATATTTGCCGCGTTGGTTGCCAGGTCCTGATTTCGAGGTTAGGTAGTGAGTAATCCCGACAGGTTAAAATTACTTTTCCTTTGTACCGGAAATTCGTGTCGAAGCCAGATGGCCGAAGCACTTTGCAGGCACATTCATCCCGAGATGATTGAAGCTTTTTCCTGCGGTACCGAGAAGCACGGATTGAATCCGCTGGCAGTAAAGGCGATGCAGGAAATCGGCATCGACATGTCGACTCACTACAGCAAAACTCTCGAAGAGCTACCAGTTTCGGATTTTGATTATGTATTTACGGTGTGCGGACACGCGGACGAGGCGTGCCCGGTTTTTGCGGGCGGGACCAGGGTGATTCACCACGGGTTTGACGATCCGCCAAAACTTGCGAGGGATTGCGGGAGTGAGAGTGAAGCACTTGTCCATTACCGCCGGGTCAGGGACGAAATCGGGAACTACATGCTGACGCTGCCGGAGGTCCTTGGTCGATGACGAAACACGCAGTCATTTTTGATATCGACGGAACATTGCTGGATTCTTCGGACCACGACGACAGGATTTATCGGCAGGCAGTGAGCCATATCCTGGGTAAAGTAAACCTCAGGCCTTCGTTGATTGACTACCACCCCGTAACTGATACAGGCATTCTGCTGCAGATTCTGGACGACAACGGCCTGCCTAAAACGCCGGACCTGATCTCTGCCGTCAGGCGAGAGTTTTGCGCCCGGATGGAAGCTTTCGTGCATGCCGAGGGACCGTTCAGGGAGTTGCCGGGCGCGAAATCGGTTATTGCCCGGTTGCGACGGTCGGAATCCCACTGTCTTGCGATAGCGACCGGCGGCTGGCGGCGTTCGGCCCTGGTAAAGCTGATCACGGCCGGCTTCGATATCGATGCCGTTCCCCTGGCAACATCGGATGATGCGATCGAGCGAACCGCGATCATGCAACATGCCCTGGCATCAATAGGTGAGGACGTTGCATCGATTACCTATTTCGGCGATGGCCCGTGGGACCAGAAAGCCTGCGAGCAACTCGGTTGGAGGTTTCGCGCAGTCGGGCCGGGACTGGCCGGCATTTCGTCCTATGATGATGAATTTACGATAAAATCGGCGGTCAACCAGCCAGCGTCCCCAGGTTCCGAAAAACAGACAGGCCCCCGGGAGGGTCAAAAATATGTCGAATGACCACAAGCCGTTTGCCACCGGTTCCTGCCAGTGCGGGAACGTTACCTACGAGGTAACTTCGCCACCCCTGGCGACCTATGTCTGTTATTGCTCGGAATGCCAGAAACTCTCGGCCGGGGTCGCGAGCACAACGATGGCGATTCCGCGAGAGACTCTGAAGATTGCCCCCGAATCACTCAAACAGTTCGAGCGAAAAGGGCACGGCGGAGTCCGGAACCTGGCTCACTTCTGTCCGGACTGCGGAAATCGGATTTACCATGAGAATCCGGACGATCCGGCAATTATTCGACTGAAGACCGGGACGCTGGATGACCAGGGCCTCGTACAACCGGTCCTGCATGTCTGGACGATTAGAAAGCCTCAATGGCTGCCGCTACCGGACGGTGCTCTGGTATATGAAACGCAGGAGAGGCCCGCCGACATGCTTGCGGCCTTACAAGTACATATGGCGGGTCAGCAATCTTGAAGATCATGCTCGTTAACGCGTCGCTCGTCGGGGCCGGTGGTTTTGTTGGTGCAATATTTCGCTACGGCCTCAGTGGGTTCATCCAGCGCAGCGCAGCAATCACGGCATTTCCATACGGAACACTTGTCGTCAATATGCTCGGTTGCCTGTTAATTGGAATTACCGTCGGACTGATTGATACACGCCAGATGATTCATCCGGAGCTTCGTTCATTCGTGCTTGTTGGTTTGCTTGGCGGTTTTACTACCTATTCAACGTTTGGCCTGGAGACGTTCGCCTTGTTGCGCGATGCGGAGTTCCTTCGAGCTGTCGGCAACGTCGCAATCCATATTGTGCTGGGGCTCTCCCTGGTGTGGATTGGATATTCACTGGCATCGAAGTAGTAACGTGTTGGACATCGTGACCGAAAACGAAAGGTCTTCGCTGCATCGGTGCGATGCGAGCATGCAATGGGGCGCTTGAGTGGGTGACCAGAAAATGGAATTCATTGTAAGGGACGCAGGTCCGGCTGACGGCGACGGGATGATGGCACTGATGCCGAGGCTGGCAGATTTCGATGTGCCGGCATCGAGGAATCCGGAGGACCTGTATCGTGACGATGCCAAGCTGCTGCAGCGCTGGCTCGACGGAGCGGAAGACTGCCTGGTACAGGTAGCGGTGACGAATGAAAACAGGGTGCTGGGGTTTACGTTGGTTCGCTTAAGGCCCGAACTTTTGAGTCACCATCCGAGTGCGCACCTCGAAGCGATTGCAGTGGACGCCAGTGCCGAAGGCAAGGGCATTGCGAAGGCGCTGCTCGATTCGGCCGAAGAAAAGGCAAGACTCAGCGGTGCTCTGTCAATGACATTGCATGTCTTCGCGAGCAATGCGCGGGCAAGAAAGTTCTACGAGCACTTGGGCTATGATGGTGAGCTCATGCGTTATATAAGGCATTTCGTTTAGGGAAATGGTCACTCTTCGCGAACTACAGGAGCGGGACTGGCCGCTGGTGTGGCGGTTGATGGAACCGGTCATTCGCGCCGGGGAGACTTATCCATATGCCATGGACATGACAGTCAACCAGGCGCGCCACATGTGGCTGGAAGTCACTGAGGCAGCGTATGTCGCACAGGATGAGGAAGGTGAGCTTCTCGGCACCTATTACATTAAACCCAATCAGCCGACACTGGGCTCCCACGTCGCAAATTGTGGATACATGGTCGCCGAGCATGCCCGGGGCCGCGGAGTTGCGACGGCGATGTGCGAGCATTCGCAAGAGGAAGCAGTTCGACTCGGATACCGTGCAATGCAGTTCAATCTCGTCGTTAAGACCAATGAAGCCAGTGTGCACCTCTGGAAAAAGATGGGCTTCAACATCGTTGGAAATTTGCCCGGTGCATTCAAGCACGGAAGCCAGGGGTTCGTCGATGCATTCGTCATGTACAAAGTGCTGGTTAATACGGACTGATCACTCATGAAAGCTGCCTTGTACGAACAATTCAAAGGTTCTGTGAATCTGTGCACTGTCGCTGACCCTCTGCCCGGAGAAACCGGCGCGGTGTTGAAAGTCGAAGCGACCGGCATTTGTCGTAGCGACTGGCACGGATGGATGGGCCATGACAAGGACATAATGTTGCCGCACGTTCCGGGTCACGAACTCGCCGGCATCGTGGTTGCCGTTGGCAAGCAGGTGAAGAGCTGGAAGCCCGGCGATCGTGTGACCGTTCCATTTGTCTGCGGCTGTGGCAGCTGCGAGCAATGTGAGTCCGGAAATCACCAGGTTTGCGACAATCAAACGCAGCCTGGGTTTACGCACTGGGGCTCGTATGCAGAATATGTCCGGATAGATTGCGCGGACACGAACCTTGTCGCGCTGCCCGAATCCATCGATTTCGTGACCGCCGCGAGCCTTGGCTGTCGATTTGCGACGTCATTCAGGGCGGTCGTTGCCCAGGGAAATGTTGCGCCTGGCAAGTGGGTCGCTGTACATGGATGTGGCGGTGTCGGCCTGTCCGCCGTAATGATTGCTGCCGCGTTCGATGCCCACGTGATCGCAATTGATATCGACGACGAAGTACTCGAAATGGCCACAAAGTCAGGGGCGACTGCAACCATCAATGCCAGGTTGTCCAGCTCCGTGGTCGACGAAGTGCGCTCAATTTCCGGTGGCGGAGTTCACCTTTCACTTGATGCGCTGGGAACGACCGAGACCTGTACAAATTCGATTTCGAACCTGAGAAAGCGGGGACGCCACATCCAGGTCGGCCTGATGGCCGGGGAGGACTATCATCCGGCTGTGCCGATGGAACTCGTGATCGGCAACGAACTCGAACTCATCGGTAGCCACGGGATGCAGGCGTTCGAATACGGAAAAATGTTACAGATGATTGAGAGTGGAAAACTTCGACCCGACAAACTGGTACGCCAGACGGTGAGTCTTGAACGCGCAGCGCAAACGCTTGGTAATCCGGCGGATCTCCAGGTCCCTGGCGTAACTGTCATCAACCAGTTCTAACCGACAGCATACGCAATGAAATCTTCGTCCTACCAAACTGCAACTATTTCCGTTGTCGTCGCAACGGTTCTGTGGCTTGCAGCAACCTGGTTTGAAGATGATTCGCGCTGGCTGCCACCTGCCGTACCAGTTGACATTGATACCAGTATGGCAGCGCCTCGGCCCGATTCGCCAGTACGGATCGATACCGATGTGCTGAGTTGCGCCCAGGCGGAGTCGAACCTGCAGGAAAAAGTCGACAATGCCCAATACTGCTATAGCGACGATGATTGCACTTTATTTGACTATGGCTATCCGATTCAGTGCCTGACCTCGGTTGCCACGTCAGAGATCACGGCATTGCGGCTGGAGTACAGAAAGTACGAGGCCAGTTGCGCATATCGAGTCTATTACGACTGCCCGTCAGGTGAGATGGAGCGCGAGGCCGTTTGCCGTAACAATCGGTGTACGGTCGAACTGATTTCAAATGATCCGCTGCAGGATGCGACTTTGCAGTATCTCGGAATCAAAGACCTCTAGCGCCATCCGACGCATGCTCGAAACAGAAAGACTAATCTTGTCGCAACTGTCTTATGACGACAGTGAATTTATCCTGGAGCTTTTGAACGAGCCTGCGTTCAAAAAGTACATCGGCGATCGCGGCGTTCGAACGCTCGAAGACGCGGCAGGCTATTTACGCAATGGACCCATGGACAGTTATGAGCGCCATGGCTTTGGTCTTTACCGGGTCCGGCGCAAGACCGACCGGGCATCCGTGGGCATGTGCGGGCTGGTGAAACGCGACAATTTCGAATACCCGGACCTCGGCTTTGCATTTCTTGAGCGACACTGGGCGAATGGATTCGCCTACGAGTCATCGTGCGCGACCATCGAGCATGCCCGAAAAGAACTGGGCCTGACTCATGTTATTGCGGTGGCAAATGCAGACAACGACAGCTCTGTTCGGCTCCTCGGAAAACTCGGGTTTCGCTACGAACGAATGGTCTGTATGCCAGGTGAGACCACCGAAATTTGCCGCTTTTCGCTCGATCTGCACGCGCAGTCCGGTAACGCGACGTGATCTTTGACGGCTTGTATAACTGAGCGGATGAAACGAGCTGAGAAAAGTAACCGCGATCACTGCCAAATTCGGCCGGCCGAAAGCACTGATGCTGCTGCGTTAAGCGCGATTGCCATGCGTTCGAAGGCGTATTGGGGATACGATGATGCCTTTATGGATCGATGTCGTGCTGAGCTGAGCTGGTCGCCTGCAGAGATCAGCGCGCCACAATTTGATTTCCACGTATGTTGGCTTGAAGGTGCTCCAATCGCCTTTTATGGACTGGAGAGTGTCGACTGCGCATTAACGGAACTCGAGGCATTATTTGTTGAGCCGCAATACATCGGCACCGGAATCGGTCGCATGATGATCGAGCATGCGAAATTGCGCGCGGCCGCCCGCGGCTCAATACGAATGGTGATTCAGGGAGATCCACATGCCGCAGCTTTTTACGAAGCGGCCGGAGCCGTATTGCGCGGATCTCGCGAATCGAGCAGCATTCCCGGCCGTCATCTTCCACTTTACGAACTGGCATTGAATTCACGAACCGACGATATGGAAAACACGAAATGAGTGAGATTAGTTGGGATGATTTTCAGAAGGTCGAACTCAGGGTCGGCACAATCAAAGCGGTCGACGCGTTTCCCGAAGCACGAAAACCAGCATGGAAACTGACCGTCGATTTCGGCAACGAAGTCGGCATCCGGCGTTCATCCGCACAGGTCACTGATCGATACTCGGCGCAAGAACTTCTTGGAAAACAAGTGCTTGCGGTCGTTAATTTTCCGCCAAAACAGATCGGCCCGTTCATGTCAGAATGTCTCGTTACCGGTTTCGTAACCGATGACGGCAGCGTGGTTCTCGCCGTCCCGGATCAACCCGTGGCCAATGGGCTGCGCCTCGCGTAGCCGGGGTCCAGCGGATCAACGAGTCGCCACAGCAATGAGTCGATACGAAGCAACCATATCCTGGCAGCGCAACGGCGAGTCGTTTGTTGATGATGTCTACAGTCGTGGTCATGACTGGATATTTGATGGTGGTCTGACGGTACCGGCGTCGGCGTCACCGACGATCGTCCCGTTGCCTCTGTCGGTAGAGGAAAACGTCGACCCCGAAGAGGCGTTCGTCGCCTCTATTTCGAGCTGCCATATGCTGTTTTTCCTGTCGCTGGCCGCGAAGCGTGGCATCGTAGTTGACCAGTACGTCGACAAAGCGAGCGGCGTCATGGAAAAACGGGCGGACGGGAAAATAGCAATGACACGCGTCGTGCTGCGACCAGAGGCACAATATTCGGGCAAGGCCACGCCGGATCGCGACGAGGTAAAAGAACTTCATCATCGCGCGCACGATTTGTGTTTCATCGCCAATTCGGTCAATACCGAGATTTCCGTGGAAACCGTCGCTTGAGTTACGACACGACAGACTGGACTGAGCTTCGCGAGTTCAAGGCGATTGATCTGACGCGATCCTACGCGCTCTCCTGGCATGTTGAAGGAGGATCACTTCTGATTGATGTTGATCTCTGTCTTTGCGCCGATCATATTTTTTACGAAGAACCCCGGCCTGCCGAGGGTGCGTGCTACCGGCCGGCCCTGATTGAATTTCCTCACTGCGAAAAGGCGGCTGATTCCGCTGCTGTACTTCGGTTGGCCGACTCGGTTCAGCGACTGCAGCCCGGTCAAATAAGCGGCCTGCGGCGAACTGGCGAGGGGGAGTATGAAATCATCGGTGAATTCGGTCGGGTAGTCATCCAGGCGGAGCGACCGATGGTACGATTGAAAAGTCTTTAAAGGCTGGTGCGTGGCGCCGGCCAATCAACGCAGGCTGCTCAGACAGGCTGGTGAATCACTAAAAGCGGGAGCAGTACTCGATGCACGAACAAATTACCCACCCTTGCGTTCAGCACAAACTCGCACTGATCAGGGATATCAATACGGGTCACAAGGAATTTCGCGAGCTTGCAACAGAAATCACGATGTTTGTCTGTTACGAGGCATTGAAGAGTATCAGCGTCAAGGAAGTTGAAGTAGAGACGCCGGTATCAAAGACAAAGTGCCACAAGATAGACAAAGATATAGTCGTGATTCCGATACTTCGCGCCGGTGTAGGAATGTTGGACGGGATACTTTCGCTGGTTCCCTCTGCACGGGTCGGGTTTGTCGGTCTTTACCGTGACGAGGAGACAAAAGAGCCTGTTACCTACTATGAACGAATGCCGCAGCAGATCCGCGAGGGTATTTGCATCGTCATAGATCCGATGTTGGCGACGGGTGGTTCCACGGTCGCTGCCATCGATTTACTTAAGTCCCAGGGAGCAAGGAATATCGTTGTGGTTTGCATTGTTACCTGTCCGGAAGGTATCGAGCGTGTAGAGAAAGCCCATCCCGACGTGCGCATTTATGCTGCGAGCATTGACCAGGGCCTCAACGAAAAGAAATATATCGTGCCGGGACTCGGAGATGCGGGTGACAGACTATTCGGCACAAGCTAGCGGGGCTCACCGCTCGCCGGTGAGTGAAGCCGACCAGCGCTTCCTGTGGGCGTTCGAAGATTGTGCGCTGCCGGAGAGCCTGTGGACCCACCTCGCGCATATCCGCATTGCCTGGATCTGTCTGAACCTGGCGCCGCCAGCCGAGGCGCTTACGCGAATTCGGCAGGGAATTCTCCGGTACAACACCGAGGTGCTTCACCGGAGACACAAATATCACGAGACCGTAACGGTCGCATTTACGCACATCATTGCGGATCGCATGCAGGATCGTGAGTGCTGGACCGATTTCGCGGAGCGGATCAGCGACCTGCTTAATCCCGGAAATCCCGTTCTCCTGAGGTATTATTCAAAAGATCGATTAATGTCGGATGCAGCAAGAGCCGACTTCGTAGCGCCGGATTTGGAAGAGATACCTGTTTTGGTCGATCGCTGAAAGGGAACAAATTGGCTGAACTCAAAACGACGGAAACCAGGGCAAGCGTTAGCGCTTTCCTCAATACCATCGAAGATCGCCAGAAGAAGGCTGATTGCAGGGCCATCTCGAAGATGATGCGAGAAGCGACCGGAAAGAGCGCGAGGATGTGGGGCACGTCGATCGTCGGGTTCGACAAGTATGATTACAAGTATGCGAGTGGTCGGTCCGGCACGTTCCTGATCACCGGATTTTCACCGCGGACTCAGAACATCGCCATTTACATCATGCCCGGATTCAGTAAATTTGCCGCGTTAATGGCGAAACTCGGTAAATACAAGACAGGCAAATCATGTCTCTACATCAAGCGTCTGGCCGATATCGATCAAAAGGTTCTTGCCCGGCTCGTCAGGGACTCGGTAAAGGAAATGCGCCGCATTTATAACAACAACAATCAAAGGGCAGGATAATGGCCAGCAATGTCACCGACCACAGTCGTCGTCAGTTTTTGCAGTTTCTCGCGGCCAGCCCTGTGTGTGGCGCTCTCGGTGGCGTGAGCTTTGCGCATGCGCAGGGGCAGGCGGTTGCAACGCCCGCCGACGCTATCGATATATTCGACCTGGAAGCGACGGCAAACAGCAACATCCCTGTCGCTCACTGGGGATACCTCGCGACAGGTGTCAACGACGATTCGACCTTGCGGGCAAACAGGACTGCATTCGAAAAATACTATGCCCGTTCACTGCGCCTTCGAGACCGTGGTTCTGTCGATACATCGGTCGAGATTCTCGGCACCAAGTGGCCAACACCGATTATTTGCGCGCCCGTGGGTTCGCAGAAAGCATTCCACGCCGATGGTGAGATTGCCGTGGCACGGGCAGCAAAGGCGCGCAATCACCTGCAAATTCTGTCTACAGTTACATCGACGTCGATCGAGGAAGTCGCGAATGCGCGCCAGGATCCGCTCTGGTTTCAGCTCTATACGATGGGTGGCTGGCCTGGCATCAGGTCAAGATTACGGCGTGCCGAGGCGGTCGGTTGTCCCGTGGTCGTATTGACGGTCGATCTGAGCGGCGGCACCGATGCTCGCCATACGCTCTGGCGCGAGATCCGGAAGGACACCCGCGACTGCAGTGTTTGCCATGAAGGCAATGGCGTAGCCGCGAGGACCAAGCCGATGCTTGTCGGTGGCGATGGCCCGGAGACTAGTCTAACGTGGGAACTCCTGGACCGCTTGAAGCAGGAAACAAGCATGAAGGTATTCGTAAAAGGTATCGTGACAGCGGAAGACGCCGAGTTGTGCCTTTTGCACGGGGCAGATGGCATCATCGTCTCTAATCACGGCGGACGCGGTGACGATTCCGGGCGTGGTGCCATTGATAGCCTGGCTGAGGTTGCTTCGGCTGTTCGGGGCCGCACGACCCTGCTGATGGACAGCGGCATCCGGCGTGGCAACGACATATTCAAAGCGCTCGCGCTCGGTGCGGATGCAATTATGGTGGGCAGGCCGTATATCTGGGGTCTTGGTGCGTTCGGCCAGGCGGGTGTCGACAGGGCACTGGAAATTCTTACCGAGGAGCTGAAAATCGCGATGTCTTCATTTGGCACGCCATCTGTCGGTGATATAGGGTTGACGAGTATCGGCAGGGTCTGAAGGTCATGATTGAAGAACCAAAAGCACCGCGCATAGAGGGAAATGAACTCATCATCGAGACACAGAATATGACCGAAACCTATGACGTAAAATACCTCGTTTCAGCACTGCTTGTATTTGTTGCAAAAGGGGACGGAAACATATCCGGCGAAGAAACGGCACAGATGCTGCAACTGGTCAACGATCATTTCGGACTCCAAAGCTCAGAATCATTGGAGCTCATCACGAATGCAATGGAGGATATCGCTGACAATCCGGATTTCGAAAACCTGCTGAAAGATCTCTCGGCACTCCTCAATGCGGCAGAGAAAGAGGAGGTCGCCCTGATGATGTTGAAAGTCGCTGCCGCGGACGGCCGAAAGGACGCGGAAGAAATGGAGCAACTTCGTGACGCAGCCGACATCATTGAAATTCCCGCGGAAATTATGCATCGGGCATACGACAGGTATTTCGAAGAGACCCAGACCTGAACCGCGGACAGGTTTCGGTAACGACTGCTCTTTTAGTTTCTTCCCGCTAGAAGTAAGAAGCGTTCAGCAGCATGTGGCACCAGACACTGGCGCCATAGCCGACGACCACAGCCCAGCTCCACTTCAGATGACCGAAAAAAGTGTAGATTCCGCGCGCCTGACCCATCACAGCGACACCCGCTGCGGATCCTATCGCCAGCATTGACCCTCCGACACCAGCGGTCAGCGTGATGAGCAACCACTGTCCAAGCGACATTTCCGGGTTCATTTCCAGCACTGCGAACATGACCGGTATGTTGTCGAGAATAGCGGATGCGAATCCGACCAGGATATTGGCCGTCGTCGCTCCCAGGGTGCCGTAGAGGAAGTCCGAGCCCGCGGCAAGGTATCCGAATGCCCCTAGGCCGGCAACACACAGCATGATCCCGTAGAAGAACAACAGGGTATCCCACTCCACGCGTTGCAGGTTCCGGTAGATGTCGTATTGCGCATCTCCCGTGGCTGGCGCTCTCTTCGGATTACCCTCCAGCGACAATGCGTTCTCGTTCAGCACGCGTTCCGATTCCAGCGCGAACCGACCATCACGAAGCTGCAGATAGTAGCCAAAGAGTTTTAGCAGTCCCAATCCCGTCATCATCCCGATAACCGGGGGAAGGTGCAGCAATGTATGGCTTGCAACGGCCAACGAAATTGTTGCAATGAAGAGTCCGACGACAATCCAGGCGCCGTGCAGCAACTCTGCTTTCTCGTTAATCGCGTCCGGCTGCGCATTTGGCAGGAACAGGCTCATCAACCCGGCTGTAACGAGCCAGTTAACCAGCGACGGAATGGCAAGCGAAAAGAATTGCTGGAATTCCACCAGGCCAGCCTGCCAGACCATGAGGGTAGTGATATCACCAAATGGACTGAAAGCACCGCCTGCGTTTGCCGCCACGACAACGTTGATGCACCCGAGCACGACGAATTTTCGATTCGTTCCGCCCACAGCCATCACGACCGTTGCCATCAACAATGCTGTGGTCAGGTTGTCCGCGATGGGTGACATGACGAAGGCGAGTCCACCGGTCACCCAGAACAATTTTCGGAGCGAGAATTGCTGTTTGAGCAGCCAGGATCGGAGCATGTCGAATACGCCCCTTTCGTCCATCGTATTGATGTAAGTCATGGCGGCGAGAAGGAAAAGGAACAGCTCGACAAACTCGAGCAGTCCGTGGCGCACCATTTCTTCGACGAGTTCACCCTGGCCGTATTGCTGATACGTGATTGCCACGAGTATCCAGATTAAGCCCGCCGCCACCATCATTGGCTTGGATTTGCGGAGGTGAATCGTTTCTTCGCTGATGACCAGGGCATAGCCGATGACGAATACCACCAAAGCAAGCACTCCGGCCCAGTGACCGGTCAACTGCTGTGCCAGGTCAGACCCGGCTGCCATGGCCGGCATGCTCAGGAGTCCAAGAAATCCGATGCAGGTTGTAATGACCCCTTTCAGGGTGAGTAATTTCGTCATTGATGTATCCGCCGGTGACCACAGCATTGGAGTCA
>JAHEFD010000068.1:13477-16323 GCA_024640345.1 Woeseiaceae bacterium | reverse complement strand
CCACTGGCTGAAACGAGGCCCTGTTCCTCGAGCACTTTCAGAACCCGGCCGGCCATTTCGCGTGAACATCCGACGAGACGGCTCAGTTCCTGTCGACTGACCTTGATCTGCATGCCGTCGGGGTGGGTCATGGCGTCCGGCTCGTTACACAGATCCATGATCGCGTGGGCAACACGGCCGGTAACGTCAACAAACGCGAGATCCCCGAGTTTGCGATTGGTGCGATCGAGTCGCGTCGCGAGCTGGGTGGCCAGTTCGAATACCAGGCCCGGGCTCTCGCTGGCAATTTGGCGGAAACGCGGATAGGTCATTTCGGCGATTTCACATTCTGTTCGGGTCCGGACCCACGCGCTGCGGATCGGCTGCTCATAAAAAAGCCCCATTTCACCGAAGAATTGTCCCTTATTGAGGTATGCCAGGACCATTTCGTTACCGTCCTCGTCCTCGATCATGACTTCAACTGAGCCATCGACGATGTAGTAAAGAACATCGGGTAAGTCGCCCGCATGGATCATGACGGTTTTGGAAGGAACAGTACGTACCCGGCAATAACTCAAAAATCGGTTAATGGCTGGTACATCACTAATATTCTTCGCTGTTGTCTGCATCTGGTCGCCCTCGACGAAATTCGCCCACACATTTAAAACAGACCGCCTGGGAAAAAGCTAAGTCTGTAATTTACCTTGAAAAATCGCTCTAACAAGACCCGCGGGAATTATATTGAATCGAGCTAGTGGAAACCAGCTATATCAGACTCGATACGCCGTGCTCGTCATGACAGTGGCAACTGCACGCATCAATCCGCGGACAGCTGGGGGCAGCGGCATTGCGCCCGCTTTTTTCGCGTTAGCACCGTGTTCCTCTTCCTCATCGCGCATTTGTGTCACGATCGCGCGGCTTCTCAGATCCTGTTCCGGCAGTTTGCCGAGGTGGCTGGTCAGGTGTTCTGATACCTGGCGTTCCGTTTCCTCGATAAACCCGAGCGACCACTTGTCGCCCAGGACTCCGCTCGCGGCGCCAATCGTAAATGCGCCTGCGTACCACAGTGGTCGCAGAACGCTTGGCGACGAATCGAGTTCCCTCAGGCGCTGTTCGCACCAGGCGAGATGGTCGAGTTCCTCGTCCGCAGCATTTTTCATCTGCTTTTCAGTGGCTGGATCACGAGCAACGGCGGCGTGACCCTGGTAGAGGCCCTGCGCTGCGATCTCCCCGGCGTGGTTGACCCGCATCAAGCCAGCGGCATGCACCTTTTCATCGTTGCTCAGGCTGGCCTCTTCTATGTCAGATGAGGGATTCGGACGAGCCGCGCGCGTTGGCGAAGAATTAACCGTACGCAGCGCGTAATCGATGCCGGCGAGAATGCGGTCCAGGGGGGTGAATTGGCGGTCTTCCATTGGCGGGATTATAACCACGAATGGTTTTACTGCGACGATTTCCTCGTGCCGGCGCCGACAGGCGCTTATGATCGTCTGTAACTTATTGAATAATAAGTAAAAAAAGTCACCTCTTCGAAAGGGCGGATTTTCTCCGAAATCTCCCCGATTGTTTGCATTGCGCCACCCCGTCAAGTAGAATTTCGCGCCTTTCGCCGGGCCTCTATTGCGTTGGCCGCGGTGGCCAAGGGCGGCGGTATAATGCCGCAAGAACAGCCTGAATAAGCTCCCAACTGGACTAAAGATCATGAAGACGTTTTCTGCCAAGCCGCAAGATGTTAAGCGCGACTGGTACGTGGTGGATGCCACAAACAAGACCCTGGGACGCCTGTCGACGGAAATCGCCAGACGGCTCAAGGGCAAGCATAAGGCCGAATATACCCCGCACGTAGATACGGGCGACTACATCGTGGTCGTGAACGCGGAAAAGATTCGCGTCACCGGCAATAAGCTTAAAGACAAGATGTATCACCGCTACACTGGTTACGTCGGGAACCTTAAGTCGGTGCCGCTTGAGAAGCTGTTGCAGGAGTCGCCAGAGCGAGCCCTGCAATTTGCGGTTAAGGGAATGTTGCCGCGCAACCCCCTCGGCCGGCAGATGTTTTCGAAGCTGCGCGTATTTGCGGGCCCTGAGCACAGCCATGTCGCTCAGCAACCAATCCCACTGGATATCAATGCCTGAACGCTGAACGCGTCGGGACAGAGGCAAAACAGATGAGTGACACACATTATTACGGAACCGGGCGACGTAAATCATCGACCGCCAGGGTTTTTCTGAAGAGCGGATCCGGGAACATAAAGGTGAACAATCGCGCTCTGGATCGGTTTTTCGGTCGTGAAACTGCGCAAATGATCGTTCGCCAGCCGCTTGAGCTGCTCGAAATGGCTGACAAATTTGACATCAATGTAACGGTGAGCGGTGGTGGTACCACTGGCCAGGCTGGCGCAATTCGCCACGGCCTGACACGAGCTCTTATGAAGTACGATGAGGCGCTTCGCCCGATGCTTCGCAAGGCCGGTTTTGTTACCCGTGATGCGCGTGAAGTCGAACGGAAGAAAGTTGGCCTGAGAAAAGCTCGCCGCGCGACACAGTACTCGAAGCGCTAGTCGGGGTCCGAAGGGGTCTCTCCTTTATCTTTTTGAGTCCCTTCGAACTGCTTTTTCACTTACGGGAAGTTCGCAACCAGTCTGTCTGAAGTGGTATGCAAACAGTTGGTGCTTGATGCGGACTGACCGTTAGCGCCAGGATCCGGCATTGGTAAATCTGCCGGGCAGCTGGACCAAAGAGCAAGTCTCACGGGTCATCCTCGCACTGGCGGAATCTGCAGGAAAATTTGGGGGATCGTCTAGTGGTAGGACTGCGGACTCTGACTCCGCCAACCTAGGTTCGAATCCTAGTCCCCCAGCCAATAA
>JAHEFD010000068.1:0-13377 GCA_024640345.1 Woeseiaceae bacterium | reverse complement strand
CGCTAAAGATCAATCGGCACCGGCCAATATCTCACGTTCACGTCCGCGGGCCGATTGGGAGCGATCCGGGACGGCGAAGCCGCCCGAAGGGGCAAAGCCATGGACGGCTTTGCTCCATCCTGGTCCCCTAGGCAATAACAAAAGGGCCTTCCAGCGGAAGGCCCTTTTTTCTATCTGCGAGGAAGCGCGACGCGCTCAATTTCCGATCGTACGAATTCCTGTATCGCTTGCGACAATCAGCACGTCCGCTGGACGGTGTGCAAACAGACCGACCGTGACGACTCCCGGAATCTGGTTGATCCGGGTTTCCATCTCCAGTGGGTTAGAGATCTGTAGATTGTGGATGTCCAGAATGTGGTTCCCGTTATCAGTAACGAAATTTTCGCGCCAGATAGGCTGGCCGCGCATTTTTACCATCTTTCTGGCTACGAAAGACTGCGCCATTGGTATCACCTCGATGGGCAGCGGGAACGCGCCGAGCATTCCAACCTGCTTGCTGTCATCAATGATACAGACGAACTTTCGCGATGCGCCAGCGAGAATCTTCTCTCGGGTCAGGGCTCCGCCACCACCCTTTATCAGTTGCAGGTGCTTGTTGGCTTCGTCGGCGCCGTCAATGTAGACATCGACATCGCCGACGCTATTTAACATCGAAACCTCGAATCCGAGACCCTGCAACCTGGCGGTCGTTGCGGCGGAGCTGGAAACGACCGCCTCTATTTTGTCCCGAACCGAGGGCAGCAGGTCGATGAGTTCATTGACTGTCGACCCGGTACCGACGCCGAGGATGGCCCCGTCCGGGATGAACTCAAGCGACGCCTTGGCAGCAATTAGCTTTTTGTCTTTTTGGTCCATAAACGCGGTCGTTTTACAGAGGATAATTGGGACGAGAGCTTATCAGAATTTATATGCCGGGGCAGTGACCTGAAAAGGTTGTGTGGATATTCGTCCGCTTTTCACCGTCAATGTCGCCGGATTGCCGAAGTGCTCAGGAAAAACGCTGTTCACTCCCGAGCCCGGAGCCCAAACGAAACATGCCCGCTGATGCGGGCATGTCTCTTGTCTTGGAAGAAGGCCAACTCCTTCCAGCCGAAAGGCAAAGACTATTTGCGAACAGACGCTTTTTTCTTCGTCTTGCGCTTGGCCGTTTTCTTCTTGGCTTTGCGCTTTGTCGCTTTCTTCTTAGTAGCTTTTTTCTTCGTCTTACGTTTGGCCGCTTTCTTTTTGGCCTTTTTCTTCGTCTTACGTTTAGCTACTTTTTTCTTAGCCTTTTTCTTGGCTTTTTTCTTGGCCTTTTTCTTAGCCTTCTTCTTGGTTTTCCGTTTCGCTACTTTCTTCTTACTAGCTTTTTTCTTGCTAGCCTTTTTCTTCGTCTTACGCTTGGCGACTTTCTTCTTAGCCTTGCGCTTAGCGACCTTCCGTTTCGGTGCCGCTTTCTTCGTTACTTTCCGCTTCTTGGCGACTTTTCGCTTCGAAGCTTTTTTCTTACTTGCTTTCTTCTTGGTAGCCATACTTTTTCTCCGTGTCGGGTACCCGGGGCTGAGTATATACAACAGTTTTGAAAAATCCAGCAAGGAACGTGACGTAGTTAACGAAGCTAACCCGCCGAAAACTGGCGCAAATATGCGACAGGAATAGTTGGCATTTCCGATACCATAAATTCATGAATAGGAAATTTGGTCGCGCGGAGAAAAATCGGTGCGTAAATTTGGTCCCGAAAAGAAAGTTTTGGCGAGTGCGCCAATTCTTTAATCACTCGTCCTTGAAAGTGCCGAGCTTTACTGCAGAAGGTAATTGAAGTTCACCGGCAGGCTGATTTTTAGGAGAAAAACAGCTCAGGTTGCCTCCGTGACAACGCGAAAAAGTGGTATATCCCAAGGGTTTGGGACGATTTCTTCTACTTTTTGGCAAGCAAACGCGACTCCCACCAATTTGGGCCGAAGAAATGCTTGTCTGTTTAAAAGAAAACAAAAAGTCCGGTCAAAATAGCCGCCGCCCATTCCTATTCGATGATTATGCGTGTCGAAAGCGACCAACGGGGTTATGACGATGTCGAGTGATCGGGGAGCGATAATCTGACCGTCACCAGGTTCAAAAATGCCCTGTTCATTCCTGCGTAACGAGGATTCAGCGGTAATTTCGCGAAATTGCAGGGTGGTATTTTTTTTGACTACTGGCGCGAAAATGCGCTTTTTCATGCGCCAAGCGCGCGCAATTATTCTCCAGGTGTCGACTTCTCCAGGGGTGGGCAGGTAACAGGCGATGCTCTTACTTCGCTGAAAATATGAAGAACGGATAACTGTTTCCGATATTTTTTCTGATGCGGCAGCACGTTCTTCACGCGTCATTGCTCTTCGCGCATTGCGGCCGTAGGTGCGGATTTCTTTCTGCATTAGTTATTTTCGGTTTTGAACGGCAGCAATTTTCGCGCCGTCATCCGGATGGGGCTGGACAACCCGGGAATAAGAAAAGGCGCCTCCCGCCTGTGCCGTTACGGGCCGTCGCTCTCGACACAGAGCAACAGGTGGGGCCAGCCGTGGCAACAACAGGCTTTCCATCGAGATGGTCATGCACAAATGTTGCCGACAGAACACGACCCCGGGGTAAAAATTTAGGGCCGAAAGGCTTTCGGGCCAGCTATCGAACACCGCAGGAGACGCCGAGATCATCTTACCGCATGTCCGGCAAGTTTTCCTGTGACGGATGTGTCAGAAATTAACCCAGGTCCAGTTGCTGGCTGCCGCCCAATACGCCTTCAACCCGTTCAGACAATAGCTTCAGGCGGGGTCCAAAACTGCTTTCCAGTACATCATCCTTGGCCTTGGACCGAAGCAGTTCATTGGCCATATTCAGTGCGGCCATAACGGCGATGCGGTCGAGACCAACCACTTTTCCACTGTCCCGGATCTCTCGCATCTTTTTGTTCAGCATTTCTGCCGAATCGAGTAACTCGGTTCGTTCACTGGCCGGGCAGGAAACCTGGTATTCCTTTTCCAGTATACGAACGCTGACGTGGGCATACATTTCGGTCATTGCTGGTGCTCCATTGCAGACGCTGCCGATTGCGGGCAGCGTTTGCGCGGTTAACTAAAAATAATCTGTTGAAGGGCGGTACCTGGAATCATGGCGGCGTCCGGGATCTGTCTGAATTCCGGCTACCCTCCCTGTTCCATCGCTTTCAGGCGCCCGATCATTGCCTCGACCCGGGCCCTGACCTGTTCATTTTTCTGCAACAGCGTTGCGCGCTCGGATGTCAGCGTATCCTGCCGCTGCTTGAGCGAGCGGTTTTCGTCCTGCAACTGGTCGCAGACCTGAACGAGAGCATCGACACGCTTCTCAAGTCGTTTTAGTTCATGCTCAAATTTTGCAGTTGTTTCGTCGGCCATGGGTGCAATATAGAACCGCGACGGGGCAGAATCAATCGCCATCGGAAAGAACCAGCTAATTGCATGGCCAGAGCGCCAATTACATGGGATCATTCTGCCCCAAATCGAAGCGTTTAAAGGCAGACTAGGATTCTATGGACCAGGTAATCGAACACTGGGCGCTGGACGAAATACTGAAGGATTGTGGCTCGAACTGGAATGCTGGCCAGGTTCACGGGCTGCTTTGTGGCCGTCTGGCCGTGACCGGTGCCGAGGGCACGGCACGCTGGTTCGAGCAAGTTCTGGAAGATACGGATCCGAATAATCATCGACGGAGCGAATGCGAGGCAGCCCTTGATTCTTTATGCGCGGCGACATGGCGCCAATTGGTCGAAAGGCAATCTGCCTTCGACCTGTTGCTTCCGGGCGAGGAAGATTCGATACCACGGCGCACCGGGGCAATGGCCCAGTGGTGTGAGGGTTTTCTCCACGGCCTGGTCTCGGAAAAGCATAGCGAAGACCTGAAAAAGCGACTGGCCGCGGAACCTTTGGCTGACATAATCAAAGACATCCTGCAGATTACTCGTGCGACCACTGGCGATGAAGAGGATGACGAGGAGGAAGAGTCGGCCTTCGTCGAGCTGCAGGAATATCTGCGCGTGGCCGTGCAGCTGGCCTACGAAGAACTCGCTGATTTTCGCAACCCGAACGACGATAGTCTCCCAGACGACTCGGATACGCTTCACTAGGCGGACACATCTGCACATGAACAAAACAGAATTTGCCAGGCGTCGAACGACCCTGATGCGTATGGTCGGTGAGGACGGAATCGCAATACTGCCGAGCGCGCCAGTCCGGACGCGTAGCCGAGATGTCGAATATCGCTACCGGCAGGACAGCGATTTTTATTATTTGTCGGGTTTTGCCGAGCCGGACTCCGTCGCCGTAATTGCGCCGGGTCGGGATAACGGCGAGTACGTGCTGTTTTGCCGGGAGCGAGATGCGGTGAAAGAGAAGTGGGACGGTTCGCGGGCCGGTCCTGACGGCGCTATTGAGTTGTATGGCGCCGACGACTCCTTCCCGATCGATGATATCGACGACATCCTTCCGGGGATTCTCGAAACGCGAAGTCGCCTCTATTACACGATGGGCGCCTATGCCGATTTCGATCACCGCGTTACCGACTGGGTCAAATCGCTGCGGCATCGAGAGTCATCCGGAATACATACTCCGCACGAGTTTATTGCCCTGGATCACCTGTTACACGATATGCGCCTTTATAAGAGCAGGGCGGAGATTTCGGCCATGCGCACCGCCGCGAAGATCGCTGTCAAGGCACACCACCGGGCTATGGCGGCGATCAGCCCGGGGAAATATGAGTATGAAATTGAGGCGGAATATGTTCACGAATTTCGCCGGCACGATGCCGCCATTTCATACTCGCCGATCGTCGGCAGCGGGGCCAATGCCTGCACGCTGCACTATGTAGCCAACAACGCGAAACTGGAGGATGGCGATCTGCTGTTGATCGACGCTGGCTGTGAATATGACTATTACGCGTCCGACATCACCCGAACGATGCCTGTGAATGGCCGATTCTCGCCCGAGCAGAGAGCAGTTTACGAGATCGTTTTAGAAGCGCAGCTTGCGGCTATCGACAAGACTGTGAAGGGTAATCACTGGAATGATCCACACGATGCTGCGGTGCGCATCATCACGAAAGGGCTAAAGAAAATCGGGCTGCTGGATGGCACACTGGCAAAGCTCATCAAGGATGAAGCTTACCGAGAGTTCTTTATGCACCGCACCGGACACTGGATCGGAATGGACGTGCACGATGTCGGCGACTACAAAGTTGGTGATGAGTGGCGCTTTCTTGAGCCGGGTATGGTGACGACCGTTGAGCCGGGAATATATATTCCGGCTGCCAGCAAGGTGCCCGCGAAGTGGCGCAATATTGGCATCCGGATCGAGGATGACGTTGCCGTAACGAACAACGGGCCCGACGTCCTCAGCAAGGGCCTCGCCAAGGATCCGGACGATGTCGAGAAAATGATGGCGGTCTGAAGACAATGTCTGGCAACAGGAAAGAAATCGATTACGACATCGTCATTGCCGGTGGCGGCATGATTGGTACGAGTCTTGGAATCGCCCTGGCGCCGCTGAACCTGAAAATTGCCGTGGTCGAAGCCGTCGCGCGCGGATCCGACCAACAGCCCAGTTTCGATGATCGTTCTACCGCACTATCACGAAGCAGTCAGCGGATGTTCGAAGCGATGGGATTGTGGCCGGAAATCAGGGCGGCATCCACGCCGATCAAAAACATTCATGTGTCGGACAAAGGTCGTTTCGGCTTTTCCCATATCGATGCTGCCGAACAAAAGGTCGAAGCGCTGGGGTATGTCGTTATCAACCGCGTACTTGGGAATGTGCTGCAGAAGTCCCTGTTGGCGGTTGACGGTCTCGACCTGATCTGTCCGGGAAAAATTACGGCGGTAACGCTCAGTGACAGCCAGGCCGAAGTGACCATCCAGGAAGCGTCCGGCTCGAGAAACCTTTCCTGCAAACTCCTGGTCGCGGCGGACGGCGCCAACTCCGCCGTGCGTGACATGATCGGTATTAGCGCAAAACAGCTTAGTTATGAACAGTGGGCGATTATCGGAAACCTGTTACCGGAAAAAGCGCCGGACAACCGGGCATTTGAACGCTTCACGGAATCAGGGCCTGTTGCAATGCTACCGGTCGCGGACAATCGTGCCGCATTCGTGTGGATTCAATCGCCTGAATCGGCGAAGGAAGTTCTGAGCCTGAGCGATGATGAGTTCACCGCGAGAATTCAGGACGCGTTTGGCCAACGGCTCGGCCATTTTTCCAGGGTAGGAAAGCGCGCCGCGTATCCGCTGTCGCTGAGCAAGGCGAACAGCCTCATATCGCGGCGTAGCGTTGTGATTGGTAACGCCGCGCACGGACTGCACCCGGTCGCGGCGCAGGGTTTTAACCTTGGCCTGCGGGATGTGGCGGCACTTTGTGACTGTATAGCAGATGCTTGCACGGCGAGTGACGGTACCGTGGATTGTGGCGATGCAACGATTCTCGAGAACTACGTCGAATGGAGAGGGCCTGATCACCGTAATCTATTGCGTTTCACTGACGGCATCGTCCACCTGTTCGGAGATTCCCGAGGCCCTGTGAAGCTGTTGCGCAATATTGGCATGTTGGGATTTGACCTGGTGCCCGGTGTTCGGAAGATGTTCGCAAGACACACAATGGGCCTTGCCGGAAAACTTCCGCGACTTTCGCGTGGAGTCCCACTGAAATGAAACGGAGCTATGACGTCGTCATCGTTGGGGCCGGCATGGTCGGACTCACCGCCGCCGCGTTGTTGTCCGGAAACGATCAGTTGCGCATCACCGTGATTGATTCCGGCAAGCGACCTGTATTCGATACTGACGACGAGGTGTCGCTGAGGGTCTCGGCTATAGCCCCTGGCTCGGTCGAGGTGCTATCCAAAACAGGCGCATGGACGGAGATTGTCCGCAACCGCGTGTGCCCGTATCGTGACATGAAAGTGTGGGACGCTGCCGGGAATGTTGATGGGCCGGAAACGCTTTCATTCAGTGCTGCAGAATTTGCCGTTGGGCAACTCGGATTTATCGTCGAAAATACTTTGATCCGCCATGCACTCTTACACCAGTTAGAAGAAAGCGACGTTCGCATTCGATTCGAAACACCGATAAAGACCGTTACCAGGGCAGGACACCGTTTCGAGATTGAACTGGAGGTTGGCGACAGGCTGAATCCGGATCTGCTGATCGGTGCCGACGGCGCTAACTCATTCATTCGTGGAAGCGCAAATATCGGCATCAGGTCATGGCTGCATTCACAGAAAGCTTTTGTTACATGCCTTAAGCCGGAGAAGAGTCACTGCAATACCGCCTGGCAGCGATTCCTCAGGACAGGGCCGATAGGGTTACTGCCTCTCTCGGACGGTCGCGTATCGATCGTCTGGTCGACAACTCCGGAACAGGCTGAAGAGGCGCTATCGATGTCCGATGCGGAACTGTCAGCGACACTCGCTGACGTGACAGATGGTGTCCTTGGCAAGTTGGTACCTGCAGGTCCACGCGGTGCTTTTCCGTTAAAGTCACAGCACGCCGCTGAGTATGTGCAGGCCGGGTTGGCATTGCTCGGAGATGCAGCGCACACGGTGCATCCTCTCGCCGGGCAGGGGGTCAACCTTGGCATTGCCGACGCTGAAGCGCTTGCCAAGGTAATTTCGACAGCGCTGCAGGCTGATGAAAACCCGGGCGATCTTCCTGTATTGCGGAATTATGAGCGCGCCAGGAAAGGAGCAAACAAGACGATGCTTCATTTCATGGACGGGCTGAATAAATTGTTTTCGACTGAATCCGAATCTCTTGCGCGGCTCCGCGGTGTCGGCATGTACGCGTTCAACAAGAGTGGCCCAATCCGTGACCATGCTGTACAGGTGGCACTGGGAATTCGATAGCAGCTAGTCGGGCGTACCTGATCGGCCGCAATTCCGTCGGGGACCGAATAAGAATTCGATTCTGAATTTCACGAAAAGAGCTATGAACTGTTGGCATAAGTTGTGTCGTTAGCCGCACGCTTTCTGCCTTTCCGCTCTTCTTCGCAATTGGTCGATGATCCTGGTGCCTTTGCCGGGGATGCTCCACGGACAGATTGAAATACATATCGCACAACCGGCAGTTTCGTTAAAGAACGGGATGCACTTGTCAAAATCGACATACCATTTGCGTTCTCCCCTGACCATGGTCTTTTCCGGGCCGATCGCTTCTGGCGGGCAGGCGTTGGCACAGACCTGGCAGCGGCTGCAAAAATCGTCAACACCGTATTTCTGCTTATCGGTTGCCGTCAGCGGAATGTCGGTCAGGACTGCCGCCAGGCGAAAAGACGATCCGTACTCCTTGTTGATGACAGAGCCATGTTTGCCCAATTCTCCGAAACCGCACTCGATGGCCGGAGGAATCAATAACACCGGTCCGGCCATCGGGCCGCCGAGCGGAGTGGCATCCCAGCCACGCTCGCGAATCCAGGATGCGATGTCCTTGGCCGCTTTTGCGCCGCGGCCGTACTGGCGAATTACTTCGGCACCCGCAGTCGTCGCCGGCGCAGCCCGGATTTGTTCATAATCGTGCGCGACACCGATCATGATGATCCATTTCTGGCCGATCGATACGTCTTCGAAGGTCCATTCGGGTCGAAACGCCGCAATTCCGAATAACTCGAGATCGATCGTCTGTGAATAATCCTGTAGCTGTGCTGTCCAGGCGTCTGCCGGCTGCTCCAGAGGTTCGGGCGCGATCGGGGCGAGGTCGATCGCCAGGATTTCCGCACGGTCCTCGCGGGCCTTGTTGATGTGTGCATCGTCGGCATTCTGCGTGTAAAACCAGTTTTGCAGCGACCCGAACGCCAATGAATCCGGCGCATGCCAGTAGATCGGCGATGCCTGCCGCCTGGTCGCTTCACCGACGCCGTTAATAGTATTGCCAGAGACTCGGGGCAGCAGGGCCACCTGTTCGGCTTTCGGCTGAAATGGTCGGTAGGGAGACTTGGCCATCCGGGGATCCGCGATTCCTGAGCCCCGATTCTGCCATGCGTAGGCCGAAATTTCGGTAAAAGGCGTGATTTTTCGGCCACCCTTCGGAATTCACGGATAGCCGCGAGCCCCGTTTGCATTAAATATTCGCGAAATGCGAGATATTGCTATCAATCGGATAATGACGACGGACCCGCTGACAATCGGTCCTGGTGAGTCGGTCGCCGTCGCCAAGGCTCTGCTCAAATCCAACGGCATTCACCACCTGCCGGTAGTTGAGAATGGCGTGCTGGTTGGAATAATGTCGTCCTCGGACCTCATGAAGCTTCATGTCCTGCGTGATAAGGCGGAAGCGCTGGATGCAATCAAAGTGTCCCAGGTGATGGAGCCGGAGCCGGTCACGCTCGATGTATTCGCGGATCTGGTCGATGTTGCCCGCAAGCTGTCTGAAGGCGGCTTTCACTCGCTTCCCGTCGTCGAGGCAGACAATGTACTGGTCGGTATCGTTACCTCGACCGACCTGATCAACCACCTGCTGCGGCAGGTACCTCGCAGCGATGGCGGCCTGCACGAACCATAGACCGCCGAGCCCGGGGGTCGTGTAAGTGACGCAACGCTGACTTCAACAATGCGTATGGCGAAAGACGACTTACAAAATGGTCTGGACGACCCGTTAGCAGCCTCCTTGCTGCGCCTGACGGAACAAAACCGTCTGCTCAAGTGAGTCAGCAAAGCTGCCGAGCTTTATATGCGAAGCGGGCATGGTGAACGTGAGCGCTCCGTGCTGGTCAAGACATTAGCCGAACTGCAGCGATTTGGCAGCAGCTAGCTGCCATTTACCCTGTTTGCACAGTCCGTCCTGGTCCTCAACTCGCTCGCAGGCATAGGTCGCGATACGGTATGCCGGCACCGGCGTGCCGGCCGGCCAGGCAATGACGCGCTTCTTGTCGTCAGGCACAGCGCATTGCAACGGTGCACCAGTTCACCTATACAGTTAGCTTAAATGGCAAGAGCAGCTCACACGGTCGACTGCTGCCTGGCTTGAAGCTGTTCGGTGGCGCCGACCGGAATTCACTATACTTGGCGCTCAAGCCTCATAACTAAAAATAAGGGGCGCGCGATGACCGGTTTTCTCTATGTTCGTGCCGAACCCGACCTTGACGCTGCTTGCATAGACGCTGTGGCTGTCAGCCCGACTTGAAATAAAGGTGGTACGAGATGGCTCAAAAATGGAGCAAGGGAACCTGGGTCGGCTGGTCGGTAATGGTGTTCCTTGCCACCGGCATTGCTATCTATGCACTTCAGTTCTTGTCTGTTGGCATCGAAAATGCACTGCCGCAGATGGCGTATCACGTGCCGGAGCGACTGTTGCCGGCCTCCGTACATTTCGCGATTGGCGGTCTGGTGCTGCTGATCGGGCCTTTTCAGTTCGTGCCGGGACTGAGGGCGAAATGGCCTGTCCTGCATCGCTGGATGGGACGAATTTATGTTACCGGATGCATTTTTTCCGGCATCGCGGCATTCATCCTGGCTTCAAACACCAATGCGGGCCTGGTCGCGAGAACCGGCTTTTCCCTTCTCGCAATCGCCTGGGTATACGCCACCACGATGGCTTTCCTGCGAGCAAGAAACCGGAATTTCAACGAGCATAAGCAATGGATGATTCGTTCCTACGCTCTGACGCTTGCCGCTGTGACCTTGCGTATCTACCTGCCGGTCTCAATGATCGGCTTTGGTCTGCCTTATGCCACGGTTTACCCTGTTATTTCGTTCGCCTGCTGGGTGCCGAATGCGATCGCTGCGGAGTGGTACCTGCGATATCGCAAGGCAAACCGCGCCTGATCCTGTAAGAAAAATAACAACGGAGCTTCGCCGATGAAAGGCTATCGATGGATCGTACTTGCAGTCATCATTTTTGCGAGTTTCATCGCGTATGTATTACGCACAAACTTCAATATCGTCAGCGCGACGATGATTACCGACCTTGGCATGGACGAGTATCAGCTCGGAAAAGTCTTTGCAGCGTTTGCGGCCGGTTACGCGATCTTCCAGTTTCCTGGCGGCATCTTCGGCGACAAGGTCGGTCCGAGATTCGCTATCACTGCCATTGCCATCGCCTGGTCATTACTGACCGTCGTCACTGCCATTATTCCCGGTACTGATGTTTGGTCAGTAGGCACGATCGTCATGGCGCTCATCGTCACGAGATTCCTGGTCGGTGCCGCTCACGCGCCATTCTTCCCCGTAACCATCGGCGGGACGATCGAACAATGGTTCCCGGTGAAGCAATGGGGATTACCGAATGGACTATCTAGCACCGGGCTGACCCTGGGCGCTGCGGCGACCGCGCCACTCGTGGTCTGGTTGATGGAAGGTTATGGCTGGCGTGGCGCATTGTGGATCACGGCACCAGCGGGATTGCTCGCCGCACTGGCGTATAACCGGTTAGTGACCAACGATCCGGCCGAGCATCCCCGAATCACAGGGGAGGAGCTCGAATTCATTCGCTCGGATCGTCCCCCGTCGGAGGCGCCCATCGAAAAAGGCAGCTGGAAACTCGCACTCAAGGATCGCAACATCCTGCTGATTGCGTGCAGCTATTTCTGCATGAACTACGTGTTCTACCTGTTCTTTAGCTGGTTTTTCTTCTACCTGGTCGACGTCAGGGGCTTCTCGGCGAGCGACGCAGGCATATTCACGGCCGCGCAGTGGATACTCGGCGCGGTTGGCGCGACGGTCGGCGGCTTTGGCTGCGACTTGCTCGTGCGCAAGCTGGGCATTCGGCGAGGCACCCGGTACCAGACAATGATTGCTCTCATCCTCTCGGGCTCGTTCCTTTACATTGGCGCAATGTCAGACGACGTGATGATAACGGTGGTCCTGTTGTGCTGCAGTTTCGGGTTCACCCAGCTTACGGAGGCACCGATGTGGGTTGCGACCATGGGCGTGGCCGGGCGGCACTCGCAAGTGGCAACGGGTGTCCTGAACACGGGGGGCAATATACCTGGCGTTGTCGGCGGCCTGATGGTGCCTGCAATCGCAGGCTGGTTCGGTTGGCCAGCGGCCATCGCCAGCGGATCCATTTTCGCATTTGTCGGCGCGGCACTCTGGATATTTATCCGTGCCGACGAACCGATGACAGAAGTATCTGCGTAGCAGCGGCTTCGCACAAAACTTGTCAGTGAGGACTTACGCATGAATGCAAAATATTTTCGTGGAGCGTTCGTTTTATGTTTCGCATTACTCCTGGGCTCCACCGCAAACGCCCAGGGCAACAACGGCCGGGGAAAGTGCATGCAGCCGTTCGGTATTTCCTTCTACCTGGTAAAGGGCGGCTACGAGGACGAGTGGCTTGAGCTGTATATGAAGTGGCATTATCCGCTGATGGCATACGGTCTCGACAACGGCACGGTGCTTGAACACAAGTTAATGGTGCCCGATGGGCATGCGCAGGAACCAGAATGGACATTCGCAGCGACGTTTCTGTACCCGGCGCCGCAAAACACGAAGTCTGCTCCCCTCGATCGTGCGGGTCTCATCCGGCATCTGTTCGGCGATCAAATGGATGACTACGTTGCCGGTGAGAAACGTCGCTGGGACCTGACGCTGAAGCATTGGGACACCGATTTTATTCAGCTGGATAAATCCGAACAGCCGTTATCCGTCTACACGCCGTCTGCCGGCGGTTGCAAGTAAGTTCACGCTGATGTCAATTCTCGATGGGAAAACGACAGGTCGGCTGGTGCTGGAAGCCGTGGCGATCGTTGTATCGATATTGCTTGCATTCGCCCTCGACGCGATGTGGGACGAGCGGCAGCTTCGGGCGTGGGAGATTACCCAGCTGGAGGTGCTTCGAGAGGAAATGCAGCAGAACCTCGATGCGCTGGATCCCGTTGTTGCTACTCACAAACTTAATGCACAACGCTTATCGACACTGGTTACGAAGCTTGATGGCGCTGAGGTTGGACAGGAAATTACGGTGCGCGACGATGCGCTGATCTCGCTGATACTTTGGCGAACCTCTGATATATCGAGTGGCAGCCTCGATGCGTTGCTTGCCTCCGGAAAACTCGGCGACATTCAGAACGCAGAAATCCGGAAACGCATCGCTACATGGCCGTCGCGGGTTCTGGACGCACAGGAGGATGAGATCCTCGCCCGGGATTTTGTCGTGCATATTCTGACTCCGCGCTTCGCGGGGCACGGCATCCTGCCAATGGCAGACCGAGGTCGTCCAATGCCCGGCAATCCCGGATCGCTGCCAGTTGTCGATTCCGAAACTACGTTTGTTGTGACAGCGGAAATGCGTGACCTGTCGTCGGCTCGACGAATGCACTCGATGCTGGCGGCATACTCACTCAGCGCGTTGCAGGACTATATCCGCGAGGTGCTGGTCTTGCTGGATGCAGAGTTGGAGGTCGTCAAGGACTA
>JAHEFD010000160.1 GCA_024640345.1 Woeseiaceae bacterium | reverse complement strand
GCCGAACCAATCGGCCGGCGGGGTATCTTTATGGGTACTGCTGGTTATGGAGCGGGTGAAGGGAATCGAACCCTCATTCTCAGCTTGGGAAGCTGATGTCCTACCATTGAACGACACCCGCAAATCAGGGAGTTACGCGTCACTAGGATGCAGCTGAGCATAAAAGTGAGAGTACTCCGATTCTAAGCGATTCTCGTTGGCAGAGAGAAGGATTTTGAGGCCCCCCATGACTTCAGTAGTCTTGCGCTTCCTCTGATCGGAATGCGGAATGGCCTACGAGGGCAGATCGGTAAACATCTGCTTCGCGCGGGTAGTTGCGAAGTCAATAAAGACCCTGAGTGCTTTGGGAACATGCCGATTGCCAAGACGAACCATCGAAAGGGTTTCGATCGGCAGTTTCCAATCAGTCATCACCTCGACGAGTTTTCCTGACGACACCAGGTCCGTGCGAACGATGGGCGGCAAGTCGCCAATGCCGGCCCCGTCTGCGAGAGATCGAGCAAGTCCTGCGTAGTCGTTCATGGCAAGTACCGGCCTCACTTCGACCGTTTCGGTCGCTTCACCCCGCGAGAACGACCATCGGTGCCCTGCGACGGACGTACCAAAAGCAAGTACGCGGTGAGCAGGAAGGTCCTGCGGATGCGTCAGCGGATCGTGTCGCGCGATGTACTCAGGGCTGGCCACAAGTTGACGACGATATTTCAACAATGGCGTGGCGACGAGCGCCGAATCTTTCAGCTCACCCACTCGCAGGGCCAGGTCGATGCCTTCGGTCAGGTGATCGACAAAGCGCTGCGTGACCATTACCTGTACGGATACCTGCGGATAGGTCGACTGGAACGCGGACAGGATGGGCGCGAGCAGACTGTCCGAAATACTGGGTGGCGCGGAGATACTGATACGCCCTCGTACCTCGGAGAGCCGGTTGGAAACCATCGCGTCTATCGCCTCGGCAGTTTCGACGCTGCGCTGGGCTTCATAAAGCACGTCGACACCGATATCGGTGAGCCGTAGTTTCCGGGTGGATCGTTCGATCAGTTGAACGCCGAGGCTGTCCTCGAGGTCGGCAACCTTTCGCGAGACCGTGGATATCGGCATATCCAGGCGTCTTGCTGCTGCCGAAAAGCTGAGCGCTTCCGCGACCCGCGCAAAGATCGCCAGCGCATTGAGATCAATCTTTATTTTTCCATTCACGAGAAAGTTATTCCACAAATAACCCGCTAATACAATATCTGGAAACCATCTATCCTGTCTTCATGGCAATCATGCCTCCGAACGAACAAGGAATCCCGCTATGAAGAACATCGCTTTGACAACAATGGCCGTTGGAGCCGCACTAGTGGCCTCTTACCCGGCATCGGCAGAAAACGCCGACACAAGTGCTATCCAGAATGTGCTGTCGATATACGAAACGGCACTGAATGCGCAGGACACCGACACAATTGTTGGGCTTTACGCGGACGACGGCGTATTCATGCCGCAGCACAGTCAGCCGCAGGTTGGCGTTGACAACATTCGCACGGCCTATGACAACGTGTTCACGGCCATCACACTCGACATTGAATTCACAATCGATGAAATCGGGCTGCTTTCGGATGACTGGGCATTTGCCCGTACGCGCTCCGAGGGAACCGTGCGCATCAATGCCACCGGTGATTCTGGTCCGGAGGGGAACCAGGAACTGTTCCTGTTCCAGCGCACCAATGGCAAGACCTGGCAAATTGCACGATACATCTTTTCAACCACCAATCCGCCGCGCGGCTGATGCAGAAGTAAAGGGAGAAAGAACTATGTTTGATCGTACTCTTCATTATGCCGACGCCCTGGCCAGAGCCTGCATGGCGGCTATATTTGTGCTCTCGGGCGTATCGAAGATCGGCGCTTTCGAGGCCACGCAGGGCTACATGGCAGCATTCGGTTTACCCGGCGCATTGCTCGGCCCGACCATTGCTTTCGAAATCCTCGCGGGCCTCGCGGTGCTGTTAGGCATTGGCGCGCGCCAAGCGGCCTTCGTGCTGGCCGGTTTCTCGATTGTGACGGCGCTGATTTTTCACCGTGATTTTGGCGACCAGATACAACAGATCATGTTCCTGAAGAACGTTGCGATGGCCGGCGGACTTTTGCTCCTTGCTAAATATGGGTCGACTTCGCTCTCGCTCGAGCGGCTTTTCTCCGCTCGACAGGAGACAGTTCAGTGACCCGCGAAATGTTGGCCGCAGTGATTTATGAAGCCGGTGGGCCGGAGGTGCTCAAGCTCGAGCATCGTCCGGTCCCCGAGCCCACACCGGGCGAAGTGTTGATCCGCGTACGAGCATTCGGATTGAATCGATCCGAGCTCTTTACCCGCCAAGGCCATTCGCCGAATGTCGCTTTTCCCCGGATCCTGGGTAT
Organism: Woeseiaceae bacterium; assembly: GCA_024640345.1. Lineage (GTDB taxonomy): Bacteria > Pseudomonadota > Gammaproteobacteria > Steroidobacterales > Woeseiaceae > SZUA-117. The sequence goes on along the minus strand of JAHEFD010000160.1, from coordinate 2,184 downwards.
TGAAGCGGTTGGAGAAGTCGCCGCGGCGCCTGGACGAGAATTTGCAGAAGGTGACACCGTCGCTACGGCGATGGGCGGCATGGGACGACAATTCGACGGAGGCTACGCAGAATTCACCGCGGTTCCTGCCCACTACATCCAGAAAATCGACACGACACTTGATTGGCAGGTACTGGGAGCAATCCCGGAAATGCTCCAAACAGCTTGGGGCTCGTTGTTTAAATCGCTGAAGCTGGAGCGAGGTGACACGCTCCTGATCCGCGGCGGAACGACTTCAGTCGGTCTGGCGGCAGCCGCTATCGCAAGGCGCCATGGCGCTACTGTTGCCGCAACGACCCGCAAACTTGAAAGCGAAACCATGCTGCGCGAGAACGGCGCGAATCACGTTTTTATTGATGACGGCGAGATTGCGGACGATGTGCGAACAGTCTTTCCGTGTGGCGTAAACAAGGTGCTCGAACTTATCGGCACGTCGACCCTGAACGATTCCCTGAAAGCCACTCGTACAGGGGGCATTGTTTCAATGACGGGCATGGTCGGTAATTCATGGTCGTTTGAAGAATTCAGTCCAATGGCAGTCATTCCAACGGCTGTGAGCCTGACGACATATTCGGGAGGAACTGAGGACTTCATGCGAACGCCTCTACAGGATCTAGTGCGAGATATCGAGTTAGGCGTCCTGAAACCGAGGATCGGAAAGGTCTTCAGCCTCAAAGAGATCGTGGAAGCTCATCGAACGATGGAAAACAACACTGCTGGTGGCAAGATCGTAGTGTTGACTTAGGTAAGAACCAGTCAACGTAAACCCGAGCCGCGATCTTGGCGGTCGAAGAATACAGGCCGAAACCACAGCTCATACACTGGTTATATTGTGAGAGTAAAACTGAGCATACTCAGAAAGTCCACAGGACTCAGTTGGTTACTTTGGGGTGATCTAACTCTTTGAAACCGGTGGTCACAGGACCACGGAAATCAGGCGGTAATTGATGTGCCCAACTCAGCGACTCCGATTGGGAAGCTGATGTCCTACCATTGAACGACACCCGCCTTTCAGGGAGTTAGCTCTCGCTTGCTGCTCGGTGAGCATAAAAGTGAGAGTGTAGATTCTAAGCGATTCTCCGGGGCGGAGAGAAGATATCGGATAAACATTGAGAACTTTCTTGCAGGGCTGCTTGTCATAGAAGGCGATTTCGACGGATCATGTCCGCTTGCCAGCAATCGAAAAGGTGAAGTAATGCTGCCTGTCCTAAAACAGACCCTGGCCGTTTTGTTAGCGGCTGTCCTGATGAACCCGGTACTGGCGCAGCCGGTGGAAATACCGGATGAGACAACCATCGCGGATGCCTATGTGTATTTGCTTGGCCGAGCCCTGGTGGATCGGCAGGAGAAAACGGACATCGCCGAGGACGGTGTTGATTACAACGTGATCAAGTACAACCCGGTGGGTGCCGCGGATTTCGTAAACCCGAATCTCGACGTCGCCTATCTCGAAGCGTGGATAGCAGTCGACGATCAGAGTGCGGTTCTGTTGGATGTTCCACAGGTTGAAGGGCGTTACTATACCGTGCAGATTTGCGATGAGTGGGGCAATGTCATTACCAATATCAACGAACGCAACTATCCGCTGAACCCGTTCGGGACGTTTGCCTTCGTCACTGCTGATAGCGCGGCGCGCCTGCCAGAGGGCGCCGTACCCATCGTATTGCCGTCCAGAAAAGCAAAAATGCTGGCACGGGTAGAGTTACAAACAGATTGGGAAAGTGCTGTTGCGTTGCAGCGCAAGTTCACCATGTCCACAGTGGGAACACCCGAGATTTCAGCACCAACTGATTTGCCGTTGTTCGATAACCGGTCGCTTGCTGGTGTGGAGATATTCGACTACGCCGACGACCTTTTGTCGGAGGCGCTGGATACCATCCCGGTCGCCCCGCCGATGCAGGCCAGGGTTCGGGCGGTGGCGCGCGCTGCCGCTGATCCGTCGCAAAGGAATGCACTCGAAGCCACACTGCGCGCAAACGTAGTACCACGATTCCTGAAATTTGCCGTAACCGAAGCAGGCTCCTATAAGAACAACTGGCTCGGCACACTGGTTGGTGGCATCTATGGCGATGACTATTGGACACGCACCGCCGCAAATCTGGTTGGTATCTGGGCCAATACCACGCACGAAGTGATCTATTTCAT
>JAHEFD010000012.1 GCA_024640345.1 Woeseiaceae bacterium | reverse complement strand
GTTGACGTCCATGTTCATGCATGGGAGCTGGATGCACATCATTGGCAATATGTGGTTTCTCTGGATTTTTGGCGACAACGTTGAAGATGCGATGGGGCATGCCAGGTTTTTCCTGTTCTACCTGCTGTGCGGATTGGCTGCCGCTGCGGCCCAGGTGATTGCGGACCCGGCTTCAACAATCCCCATGGTTGGCGCCTCCGGTGCCATCGGGGGCGTTATGGGCGCCTACGTTTTGCTCTACCCGCGAGTTCACGTGCACCTGTTGTTCATTTTGGTGATTTACGTCACTACGTTTGCTGTGCCGGCATACCTGATGTTGGGATATTGGTTCCTGCTGCAGCTGCTTAGCGGCTTCGCCAGTTACGGATCGGAAGGCGGAGGTGTCGCATTCTGGGCGCATATTGGCGGTTTTGTTGCCGGCGGCGTTCTCGTATTTATCTTTCGCGACAAAGCGCTGCTCGACAGTCATCCTTATCATGGCTGGTCCCGGAAATCGTCGCCGACACAAAGTTGGCGTCGAATAAACAGGAATCGTTGAGTCGATGAAGCGGTTGATTGTTATTTTCGCGTCTGTACTTGCCGTTGCATCACCGGTGCATGCTGAGGACGCACTCATCGCAGTTGCTGCAAATTTTTTCAAAACAGCTGAGCAACTCGAGGTTGCATTCGAGTCGAAAACCGGCCATGACATTACGATCGTGAGCGGCGCGACCGGTAGCCTTTATGCGCAGATCCTGAACGGAGCGCCGTACGATGTGCTTCTTGCTGCCGACCGGGAAAGACCGATGCTTCTTGAGAAATCCGGCGACGCGGTCGAGGGCAGCAGGTTTACTTTTGCCTCGGGGCGGCTCGCCGTGTGGAGCGCTGACAGCTCGCTCATCAAGGCCGATCTGCTGGAGACACTGACGCAGGAAAAGATTCATGCGCTGGCTATTGCAAATCCGGCACTCGCGCCATACGGAATTGCGAGCCGGGAAGTACTACAATCGTTACAGGTTTGGGAGAGCGTCATGGACAAAGTGGTCATGGGTCAAAACGTTGGTCAGGCGCACGCATTAACAGCGACAGGAAATGCGCAAGCAGGAATCGTCGCGCTGTCGTTGATAGTTGGTGACGATCAGACGCCGGGCAAGACCTACCTGCCTGTACCCGGACACCTCCACTCACCGATCTACCAGGACGCGGTACTGCTTCGCCACGGCCAGGGCAATCGGGCGGCTATTGGATTCCTGTCATTCCTGCAAAGTCCGGAGGGAAGGGAGCTCGTGAGTTCGCAGGGATACGACGTCAACTAACGAGATGCCGGATCTGGGTCCCCTTTGGTTGTCACTTGCGCTTGCCGGCGTAACGACGGCTATTCTTTTGCTCGTCGGAACGCCGCTGGCCTGGTGGCTGTCCGGTACATCGTCCCGATTCAAGCCGGTGATAGAGGCGGTCACTGCGCTGCCGCTGGTTCTCCCGCCAACCGTGATGGGTTTTTATTTTCTGATCGCACTGGGACCCGCATCCCCGATAGGTTCGTTCTGGATGAGGGTCACCGGTGATGCTCTGACATTCTCGTTCAGTGGCCTCGTCGTTGCATCTGTCTTTTATTCATTGCCGTTTATGGTGCAACCATTGCAGACCGCATTCGAGTCAATTGGCCGAGCGCCTCTCGAAGCGGCGGCCACATTGAGAGCGAGCCCGTCTGACGCTTTTTTCTCGGTCGCCGTACCGCTGGCAAGGCGGGGTTTTATCACTGCATCGGTTCTGTCTTTTGCACACACCATCGGCGAATTTGGCGTCGTACTGATGGTCGGCGGCAACATCCCGGGCAAGACACGCGTGATATCAATCGCGATCTACGAGCACGTCGAAACACTTAATTACGCGGCAGCACATGTGCTTTCCGCTGGTTTGATTATCTTCGCATTTACTGTCCTCCTGTTTGTCTACGGGTCAGGGCGTGGAAAGCCGGTCCATGTCCGCTAACGATCGTCGGTTGTTGTCATTGAAGGTCCGGGTGGCCTATCCGGGGTTTAGCCTTGGCGTTGACCGGGATATCGAACTGGCGGGCGTCACCGGGCTGTTCGGCCCGAGTGGCGGTGGCAAGAGCACGTTGTTGAGAATCGTCGCCGGACTGGAGGAATGCGCAGAGGGGACGGTGATCTACGATGGGGAGGAATGGCAAACCGACTCGTCCTTTCTGCCGGCATTCAGGAGGCCAGTTGGATACGTCTTTCAGGATGCGCGCCTTTTTACTCACCTGGATGTGAAGGAGAACCTGGAATTCTCCCTTGAGCGTCGCCCGGTGGATGGCGGCATCAGTTTCGATGAGGTTGTTTCGGCGATGGGAATTGAGCCACTGTTACATCGCCATACCGACGCCTTGTCTGGCGGCGAAAGACAGCGGGTGGCGATTGCCAGGACCCTGCTGACGAATCCACGCCTGTTATTGCTCGATGAACCGCTGGCGGCACTCGATGTCGGTCGAAAGCGCGAGATCCTGCCGTATATCGAAGCGCTGCCGAAGCGATTCGGTATTCCCGCGATATATGTCAGTCACTCGGTGAGCGAAATGGCCCGCCTGGCAGATGATATCGTGGTCATGGAAGATGGTCGTATCACTGCCGCAGGACCGGCAACCAGTATTTTGAATCGCGACGACATGCAGTCATCTGCGTTGCCTTTTGAAGCAGTATCGATTCTCGAGGTACGTGTACTCGAGCATCTCGAAGCGCTGCACCTGACGCGTGTTGATCATCACGGGCAGCGGATCACGGTGCCCATAATGAAATCAATTCCGCAGGGCGATAAAGCGCGACTGTCAGTTCGTGCCGGCGATATCGTGATAGCAACCGAAGAGCCGCGCGGTTTGAGTGTCAGGAATACTTTGCCGGGCAAACTTTTGTCCGTCAGCGAGCAGTCGGACAGCGCGTTTTCGATGGTCGCCGTGGATGTTGCCGGAACAACGGTCAAGGCTCAGCTGACCCATCACGCGGTAAAGGAACTGGGCCTCAGGCCGGGCACGGAGGTGTTTGTACTGATCAAGACGGCCTCGTTCGACCGAGGTGCCTGATTGGTAAGCTAGTTCGATTCCGGCTCTTCCGGTTCCTTCTCTACCCCAACCTCCTGGGGCGGCGGCATCGGTAAAGGGTCCACGGGCTTGAGTGTTGGGGCCTCTTTCAAAGCCTCCGCGTCCTCTTTGCTTATCTTGTGAAATTTTCCCAGCCGGCAAGAATTACCGCCCTGCAAGCCGTATGGATCGGGATAAAGCACGGTAATGCTGTCGAGGTCGCATAGCCTGCCCATGGTCGTCGCATAGGAGAATCGCTTTTCCCGGGCAAGCCCGCCGCACTCTCGTGGCAGAATGTTGTGATAGATCGTTCTGCCACGCATATGATAAAGGACGTTTCGGCCATCGATTACTTCGGTACGGCGTACGTTTCGCAGGGTGATGCAGTTAGTGATGCCATCGTCAATGTTGTCGCTGACCGTCTCATCTTCCTGCGCAGTGACCGGTATTGTGACGGTCAGTGAGACAGCGAAGATCAACGATTGTGAGATTTGCTTGTGCATAACGGCATTACCTATGATTATTCCGGCTAGAAATCCGGGTTTGTCGACGTTTGGGGCGACAAAGATGAATCAAGTCCTTGCTACCTGAGTATATAGAGATATGTCACTTAAGCTAAGTTCCCGCCACGAGTGGGTCAGAAAGTCCGAATTGCGGGCGATGAGCGTTGAATGTGAGCGCGTCGGAGGGGTCAACCTTTCGCAGGGAGTGTGCGACCTGGCAGTGCCGGCGCCGGTCGTTCGTGCGGCGAAAGAGGCGATTGACCGCGGCGACAACAGCTATTCCCGGCATGACGGTACCGGTGTGCTGCGACGGGCATTGGCAGAAAAGTATCAACGCCGCGCAGGGCTTGATCTCGATCCCGAAACAGATGTCGTCGTTACCTCCGGAGCAACCGGAGCGCTTTATTGTTCGTGCCTTGCCCTTCTCGAGCCCGGTGACGAGGTCATTCTTTTCGAGCCCTATTACAGTTATCACGAGAGTACGCTGATCGCGACTGAAGCCGTGCCGGTATTTATTTCGACGAAGGCACCGGACTGGTCGTTCTCGATGGACGATCTTGAGGCTGCGGTGTCGGACAAGACCAGGGCAATTATCGTCAACACGCCGTCGAACCCGTCAGGAAAAGTGTGGACACGGGCGGAACTCGAGCTGATCGCCGATTTTTGCAATCGGCATGACCTGTTCGTTTTTACCGACGAGATTTATGAGCATTTCATATTCGATGACCTGGAACATATCAGCGTTGCGTCCTTGCCGGGTATGTGGGATCGAACGATCACGATGTCTGGCCTGTCAAAAACGTTCAGCATAACCGGTTGGCGAATCGGCTACGCTGTTTGTCCTTCGAAGTGGGCCGGGGCTATCGGAAATTTCAGCGACCTCGTATACGTCTGTGCGCCAACGCCCTTACAAATGGGTGCGGCAGCAGGCGTGCTTGAACTCGACGATGAATACTTCGTGAAACTTGCTGCCAAGTATCGAAGAAAACGGGAAGTGCTTTGTGCTGCTCTCGACAAGGCTGGTTTGACGCCTTGTGTGCCGCAGGGTGCTTACTATGTACTGGCTGACGTTTCGTCTTTACCGGGTAAGAACAGCAAGGAGCGAGCCATGTACCTGCTGAACCAGACCGGTGTCGCCAGCGTTCCCGGCGAATCATTTTTCAAGGGCGAGCAGGGTAAAGGCATCGTTCGTTTTTGCTTTGCAAAGGAAGACGATGTCATCGAAGATGCCTGCCGCCGACTGGAAACACTGCATGGCGCGAGCACTCAGAAAGCAGTCTGAAGGTTGACTGGTGGTCTCGTTATACTTCTTTCACGACCCGATGTGCTCATGGTGCTGGGGGTATCGGCCGGTTTCAGATCAGCTATTCGGCCAACTCCCGGATGAGGTCAGGCTCGTGAAAATAGTGGGTGGCCTGGCACCCGATTCTGATGAGCCGATGCCCGATCATCTTCGCGTTGGCCTGCCAAAGGGCTGGCGCAGGATTCGCGATATGCTGGGAACCGAATTCAATTTCGATTTCTGGACAAAATGTAAGCCGCGCCGATCGACCTATCCGGCTTGCAGGGCCGTGCTGGCTGCCGCAATGCAGGACAAGTACGACGAGATGACCGACGCGATCCAGCGCGCGTATTACCTTAGAGCAATGAATCCTTCAGACCTGGAAACGCTGGAGTTACTTGCCGAAGAAATTGACCTCGATTCGAAAATATTCGCTCGGGATATTCGTTCGGTAGAGATTGAAGAAGAACTTCAGGAACAAGTCGCTTTTTCCAGGCGTTCACCGATCGACGGATTCCCGTCGCTTGTACTCGAATTGGGCGGGCAGCTAATCCCGATTGCAAGGGATTACAAGAATCCTGCACCCACGATCGCGCACATCAGTCACCTTCTGTTATGACCCGAGGCGATACCTCAGTTTGATCACAAGCTGGTCCCCGAGCGGGTTATTCCAGTTATCGCGAAACAGTTCGTCAAACGACTGCAGTCCGGTTCGTTCCTTGTCGCCCTTGGTGTAAACAATAAACAAATCGGACAGTGGTGCGATCTGCCAGCGATAGCGAATCTGGAAGTTCAGCTGTGAGATGCTGAAGTCGTCTGTCTCACCGGGCGGTTTCGGGCCTTCGACCAGCCCGGTATCGTCAGTCGGAAGCGTGTAAAAGCGATCTTCAGTTGCGCGAATGCCCACCCATTGCATTGCCAGCCTGAGTTGTTGTTTCGAATTAATGAAGTATTCGAGATTCAGTTCAGGCTGCCATTGCTTGGCCTGGAAGGTTGTAAAGTTCTGATCTTCCTGGTGCAGAAGCCAGCCATCCTTGTCGCTGTGATCTGCCTGGAGTCGCATGCTCAGGTTGTGCCTGGGGCGCCAGGCCGCACCAATTTTCGTATCGATGCTGGTTCCATATACGGCTTCATCCGCGAACCCGACTTTGCCGAAGAAGCTGACTCGTTTTGAGTAGTCTGTATTGAAATTCAGCTCCCCGCGCATTCGCTTGCGAAGCTCGAACGTGCCGTTGCCGAAACTGTTGCGGTCATCGAAACGCGGCGGAAGGTGGACAAGGAATCCATTGATCTTGAACAGGTTGTTAAATGTCAGGGCGCCGCTGGTGCCGATTACGCTGGTGGTTGTGTAGCCGTCTCCGTTTACTGCATAACGGGCAAACGGGCTAAGCTGAAAATCGCGAATCTTTTTCAGGCCCGATTTATTCCAATTAGCCTGGTACTGATATTCATTCGTATCGTTACGCGTCTGAAAGCCGAGGTCATTGACGTCAATCGTGTCGTCCAGAAGCGTCGCTCTGAATTCATGCCTTAAGCCCTGTCGCGGCGTATAAGTAACGTCTGCTGTCCCACCTTTTCCCGTGCCGGTTTCGTCCCGATCAGAAAAAAGTGCCTGCCCGTCAATTTTCCATTTTCCGCTTGTCGATAGGTAATGGAAATCAGTGCCATGAACCATGGCGTCCGCTTCCGGGTGGGCTACCAGCGTCGTTATCCAGCCGAGTCCGCGATAGGCTGCTCCCGCGCTATCTTCATACAAGATACGAAATGCGCCAAAGTCCCGGCCATCCTGGCTGTATCGCAGATTATCGTCAGCGGTATAGTTTGTGTCGTCTTCAAAAGCGGCGAGCAAACCGTATCTGAATGCCCCGATCTGTCCGGTCGCCTTGGCTGCTGTAATGATGTTCGCTGACTTCAATTCCTCGCGGTCGGACAGCTCAACACCGGGCGGCAATTCAACTTCTCTTGGTCGGCCACCGATACGACGGGTATTCAGAACGGTGATCGGTTGCTGGCGGCCGTCCCCGCGTCGTCCGGATAGTTGAAAAATTTCGCGACCTTCCTGGAAGAAGAGGCGCTTTTCCGGGAAAAACGTTTCGTCGGCGGTCAGGTTAACGACCACGTTGTCGGATTCAACGGAGCCGAAATCGGGATTTACTGTGCCGGTCAGCTGAAAATTCGATGACGGCCGCCAGAATAAATCCATGCCCGCTTTGTAACGGGTGTCATCCGAAACATTGTCCAGGGTTGCCGACGCGTAGGGGAAAATACTCCAGTTCTGTCGCGGGTCGACATTCTCCAGTTCGAGCTGCTGAAAACGACTAATGAATCTCGGCTGCGTTTCCGTCAACGCAGGCCAGCCCCAGTCTTCGCCGAGTGTCGCCACGAAGCGGCTCGACCTTATCCCGATGCGGCGTCCTGAGTCGGCTTTTGGCATTGCCATCTGTGACCAGGGAACGTAGAACTCTGCCGACCAGCCTCTTTCGGTACGCTGGGTCGCGCCATACCAGGCGCCATCCCAGGTCACTCCGTATTGTCGTTCCGGCAGGATCGTGCCATCCATCTGGCTGTCCCCGAGCGACAGGCCCATCCAGTAGCCGTAGCGCCCGTCACCGGAGGTATCCAGGGTGAAGTCGATGCGGTCACGACTGACATTGAATTCGTCTCTTGCGACGAATCGTTCGACTATCGTGTCCTCAGGTTGCTCGAGGTCGAAAGAAACGTAAAGTCCGCGTTCCGTATAGAAAATCCGGATATCCGTTGCGTAGGGAACATCCGCCAGTGTGTCGGGTTTGGTTACCTTCATTTGACCAACCGGCTGAATTCCCTGCCAGATGGCCTCATTGAGGTGGCCGTCAATCTTTATATCCAGGCCGTCGTGATCGGTGCGCAACAGCTTGATCGGCGGGCCCAGCCCAATCTCCAGATCGGACGTTTCCTGGGCGGACGCGTTATGTGCTGCAATACCTGCAACAATCGCGAGCAGCGTCCTCAACAGTTTCTGTCGCAATTTGGTTACTCCGAAGATGAATAATCGCAGCCATGTGCGCGTTGTGGCGCGACTCGGCGTTTCAGGGCGTGGTGTGCTCGCGGCTTCCTTTGTGACTGACCACCCGCGGTGAGGGTCAGTTCCTCGCCGTGCGCATGATAACAGGCCTGCCAATCTCGAAAAACGTGACTGATGCCCGGTTTTCCGGACCTTCTGCGTGGGCGTGCTGGCGGAGTCCGATTGACTGATGAAAATCCGGCATCAGGCGGTCCGCTAAACAATTTTCATATCGGCGATCAGGCAACCACAGGCGAATTCGGGAATCGGCTTATAGAACCGAACATGACCTTTGCCGCCTGCGGCACCGGCGACCGCAATGGATGTCCTGATTTCCAGTGCGCCACCGCCTGCATCGTTAACCAGCTCCTCGTCGTCATAGGCCGTCATGGAGTCAACGTCATTGCGGACCCACCGCTGGAGGAACGCGTCATCCCACGCCTTGTTGATCTTTCCGCTATCGGGTGTGCATGGCCAGTGCGAAGTGCCGCCCGTGCTAATCAATGCAATTCGTTCCGGAACGGCATCGAAGGCTTTTCTGATGGCCCGGCCGAATTCGTATGCGCGGGCGAGAGGCGAAAATGGCGGTGCCTGGCAATTGATGTTGGCCGGGATAACGGGGATATCGTAGTTCGGTGTCAGGTGATGCAATGGCACCATAATGCCGTGATCAAATTTCCACTCTTCGGCATAACCTACATCGGTGTGATTCAGTGTTTCTTCGATGATGCGTCGCGCAAGAGCTTTTGCGCCGGGCACCTGCCGCCTGGGAATGCCAAGCCACTCCGGGTCCTCAATGGGCCCCTCGTAGGAGTCCGCCATCCCGATCGAATAAGCCGGCATGTTATTCGAAAAGAAATTCGCGAAGTGCTCTGCTGAGATAACAAATAATGCATCAGGGTCGACGGCTTCGATCTCCTGGCGCATGTGGTTAAACTCGTCGCAAAGAGAGCGAAAGACCTCGGGATTTGCTGCTTCGGGTCGATTGGTGATTCCAGGTGCGTGACAACATACGCCGGCGTAGACAAGGCTCAAAGGTGTCTCCTATGCGTTTGCAATGTTGTCCGGTGTTACACCTTCCCGGTTAAGGCATTTCCAGGTCGCGTCTCGTTCGAATATTCGAGCGGCGTGTGCCTTCCAGTTAGGCATGTCTGCAACATGCGGCACGATGTCTTCACGCTGGCTCCAGATCCAGAAAACCAGCAGGTACGGATCTACGACGCTGTAATTATCCCCGAGTGCCCAGGTCCTTCCTTCCAGTCGGCGGTCAACCTCGAGCAGGGTTTTCCTGAGATTGGGAATACCGAGTTCCTGCAATTTCGGAAACAGCGAGGGATCGGCGACCAGGTATTGCGGTTTGGTCAATGGCCGAAACGCAATGTGCACTGTCGCGGTCAGGAAATTCATCCACTCGTGTGCCCTGGCACGCGCCAGCGCGCTTTCGCGTGGCAATAGACTGGCGCTTGACGTGTCGCCGATATAGCTGAGTATGGCCTGGGCTTCCGTCAGAACTTCGTCGTCTATTCTGAGCGCCGGGACTTTCCCCCACGGATTGGTACGCAAGTATTCTTCGGTGAGGTGTTGTCCCTCGCGAATTTTCACGATGTTGACGTTGTAAGAAAGCCCGGACTCTTCGAGCGCAATGTGGCAGGCAAGTGAGCAGGCCCTCGGGCTGGCAAATAGTGTTAACTGTGGCAATGGAACCCCCTTCGTTGACTGATCTTAATCAGACACGATGGCCGGGACTGATTCAACAGAATTAGACGAATGTGATGCCGGGGATATCGCACTGTGCAACGACTCGTTCTACTGCATTGAATCTTTGTCGCAGTTGTCTTCTACTGTTAGTGTGTAACCAATAACTGTGAATTGATTGGAGAGGATGAAAGATATGTCGATACCAAGGGCAATATTAAGAACGCTTCCGCTTGCCTGGCTGGCAATTGCCAGCGGACTGAACGCTGCGGAATTCGACAAGGGCGAAGATGGTGGCATCCTTATTCCGCCTGACGCGGAAATGTTGCTTTACTCGGGATCGATTAATTTCGCCATGCCCGAGGGTTGTGGTCGGCAGGACGTCGGCAAAGACGAATGCCCGGCCGGGGATATGGAAGCGCAGGGCACAGCGATCCTGCAAGGGTTCAAAGACCGGCTGGAAGCGCGCGGCTGGACGATGGAAAACGTGGTGCGAGTCAATGTCTATGGCGTGGCCGGTGAAGACGGGCTCGATTTCGCCGGTTTCAATACCGCGTTTGCCAAGTTTTTCAGCAGGGAAGATGGCGGCTGGTACCCGGCGCGGACATTTGTCGAGGTAGCTGCGCTTTTCCGTCCGGAACTGCTCGTCGAAGTTGAAATTCTCGCAATGAAGGCCAGGGACTAGCGCTGCCATTCATTCCTGGCACGTACCCGGGAGGTGTTAGCATACCTGGAGGGCTGAAACGTGCCGCGTAGGCGTAAGTATGCGATCCATATTGATTGCGATAGTTGTGTTGGCATTCCCTGTCCGGGCGGAAATGTCGGCTCAACCTGAGGCGGAATTCCACATGGCGCGCCTGGTCTATGCCAGCGGGCAGGGGCAACGTACCTGGCGGCCCTGGTGGGCCATCGATTACCCGGAAGCGGAATTCCACCTCACACGCGGCCTCTCCCGGCTGACTGTCCTGGATGTGGCGGATGACAGCCGCCACCTGCGCCTGACGGATGAGGAGATTTTCGACTACCCGTGGCTTTTCGCCCAGCAGGCGGGTCGCTGGCAACTGGCCGCGGATGAAATCAGGCAGTTGCGTGAATATGTCCGCCGTGGCGGCTTCCTGGTTATCGATGACTTTCACGGAGACTATGACTGGCAGGTGATGAGCGAGGCTATGCGCCGCGCGTTTCCGGACTGGCCGATTCAGCGACTGCCCGGAGACCATGAGCTGATGCGGGTGCTTTACGATCTTGATCAGGACACGCAGATCCCGGGTCGTCGCCACCTTTACCGTGCCGCCAATGGCGAAATCAATGCTCGCCTTTATGGTCCGGCCGAATGGCACGGCATCTACGATGACGAGGGCAGGCTGGTGGTTGCCATCAACTACAACATGGACATGGGCGATGCCTGGGAGCATGCCGATGATCCCGTGTACCCGGTGCCGATGACATCACTCGCCTATCGGTTTGCCGTCAATTACGTGATCTACGCTATGACGCATTAGACGCAATCGACTCACTGTTGCGTGGCTGAATCGGCGCGGCGTCGCTTCGTCGAATGATGTCGTAGGCCATTCGCCCCTGAAAAACGTCGATAGCGGCATGCAGGACCATCGGGAGCCACAGCGACCCGGTCAGCAGGAACAATAGTGTCAGCACTGCTCCAACCAGCGTGATCGTCGGCAGGTTGTCGATGCCCTGGTATGCATGCGCCAGCCCGAAACCGAGCACACAGAGCAGCGCTGCCGCCCAGAGCGGCAGGAACTGGCTGAAATACCAGATGATAAAGCCACGCCAGAGCGTTTCTTCAACGATGCCGGCCGTCAGCGCCAGACCATTAAAGCGACCGAGTTCGTTGCCATTCCTTGGAATAATGATCTCGAGCCTGCCCAGTTTTTCTCGAATTTTCCGGATCTCGCCGATATCTGCTGCCGCAGCCTGTCGGCCCTGTTTTGCCAGGAAAACGATGGCCGCTACTGCCAGTACCGCGCCGATCATGAAGGCCATATTCGCTTTCAATCCAAAACCCAGCGTGACCCAGTCGCGCTCGTTCCACCGCCAGAGCACCAGGATTACCAGGAACAATGTCCAGTGTCCCGAAATGGTATTCATGTAAAGGCCAATTCGATCGATGGTCTCGCCCGCGGCGAGGCGTCGCAGCAGGCGCTTGAAGCTGAGGTAGCCAACGATCGGGTGTATGACAACCAGGATAATGGCGAACAGGTGGTCAGCGAGGGTCATGATTGTTTCCGGTTATATGAATATTTATAATAACGTGAATAAAAGTTTATTCACGTTTCTGTGAATAGTCAATTATTTTCGATTATGCCTTAATAACAAGGACTTACATAAATGGATACCTACATCGTCAGGCGGCTCGAACAGGCGAAATTGCTGACCGATCCCTTTAAGCTGAGGCTGATCGAGGGTTTTGCCGGCGTGCCGGCAACCACCAAGCAGGTGGCGGACAAGATGGGCGAAAAGGCGCCACGGCTTTACCGTCATGTCGATGCGCTGGTTGAAGAGGGGCTTCTGAAACTGGTTGAGGAAAAGCCGAAGCGGGGGACAATCGAGCGTTATTACAAGACGGTCGCCGATCGGTTCGAGGTCGATCCCCAGTTGTTCTCCCCGGCAGCCGGGGTCCGCGACGAAGCAGTGGAAATGATGCGGTCGTTAATCAGGGACACGGAATCTGACCTTGTTCGCCTGTTGGGGGACAATGGCGACAGCACCCAAAGCGACGAGGATTCGCCACTGCTGGCAAGGTTTGTGATTCGTGGTTCGCCTGAGGTTGCTGCAGAATTGCGAAAGAAGCTTGAGGCGTGGCTGGAGGAATGCGATGGCTTGTCAGCGGAGGAAGTCGACCCCGATGGCAGCGTGGCCTACGCGGGGTTGCTCACATTCTATCGGCGCCCCGAGCCCGGTTAGCCAGCGAGGACGCTGGCAAATCAATTCGATTGAATTTATTCACACGGCACGAGGTCTGTAATATAGCCGGACCTATTCAGGAACTTGTCAATATGCCGAAGCCCGCCAGGATGGCATGGATTGCTCTCGTACTGTCAATCGTGACGGCGGGCGTCTGGGCGCAGACGGCAATCCCGGACGCCGACAATACGACGCGGCTTTCGCCTGGATCTGGCGGTGAATTTCAATTCGTCAGGCTGGCCTATTCCTCAAACAGTTACGGCCGCGGCGGCTATGGCGGTGGTTACTATGGCCGACGCCAGCGATGGCAAACGGACTGGCCGGATGCCGAGTATCATTTTTCGAGGGGAGTTGATCGCCTGACCCGGGTCGCGGTTGCCGATCAGTCGAAAATTCTCACGCCGCTCGATGAAGAGATCTATGACTATCCGTGGATCTACGCCGTGGAAGTCGGTTACTGGTATCTCGATGACCGGGAAGCTGCCCACATTCGCGATTACCTTCTCCGCGGCGGGTTCCTGATGGTCGATGATTTTCATGGAACATGGGAGTGGGCGGCGTTTGTCAGCTCGATGGAAAGAGTTTTCCCGGACAGGCCCATCATCGACATTCCCGAAGACGACGAAGCCTTTCACGTAATCTACGATCTCGACCAGCGAATACAGATCCCGTCCCGCCAGTTTATCTATTCAGGTGTTACCTGGGAGCAGGATGGTTATACGCCCCACTGGCGCGGTATTTACGATGATGAAGGCCGACTGATGGTTGCTATCAATTTCAACATGGATATCGGCGATGCCTGGGAGCATGCGGACTGGCCTGACTATCCGGAAAACATGACTGCGCTTGCCTATCGATTTGGCATCAACTACCTCGTCTACGCGATGACCCACTAATGAGCCTGACCGTTGTTTGAATTCTTTTTCAAATACGCTCGCGAGGATTACGCTCGAAGCGATCTGATATTTGCGAGTGACTGGCCACAGTGGCTGTTGGTGACCCTTTCCGCTCTCGCTGTTTTGCTGATTGTCGCGGGCCTCAATGCCCGGCGCAGGAGCGCCGGCTGGATGTACCTGGCTGCCGTTGGCTCCTTGCAGCTCGCGATGGTTTCGGTCGTCATCCTGATGCTCCTGCAGCCGACGTTGACGACTGAAAGAATACGAGAGGGTGACAACACGGTCGCACTCGTTCTCGATCGATCAGCGAGTATGGCCTATGGCACACCAGTTACTCGTTTTCAGGCGGCGATGGAAAGCCTGGCCAGCGTCGTCGAGGATGAAGACGCACCCGAGTTCTCGGTCCGGCACTACGAACTCGGTGTATCGGCGGAAGCGGTTACCTCGTTTATCAACTCAACGCCGACAGGGAATGCAACATCAATTGCCGACTCGCTGCTGCGGATTCTCGAGGAAGCAAGATTCAGTTCATTAGCGGCTATCGTGTTGAGTTCCGACGGCGCCGATACTGGCGGTGCACTTGGCGCGGAAGAGCTGGCCGAAATTGCTTCGTTCGGTGTGCCCGTCCACACGATCGGCGTTGGGCTCAGCGAAATACCGGATGATGTCGAGCTATCGGCGGTCGCTGTGCCCGATCGCGCGCTGCCTGGCTCGACAGTGACTGCGCGCGTAACTATTCGGCACGATGCTGCGGCGAGTACGCAAGTCAAAGTTTACGACGGTGACGCTCTCCTGCAGCTGGTGCCGGTGGAATTGGGCCCGGGAGTCAATTCCACCACGGCATGGATCGAAGTAAACCTCGAAGACGCCGGGCCCCACGAGCTCCGTTTCAGCGTTGATGGTGGAACGATCGAAGAGGAATTGCGCAATAATTCGCAATCAGTCCTCGTTGACGTTGCGAAGCAACAATATCGGATTTTGTACTTCGAGGGCGAACCACGCTGGGAGTACAAGTTTCTGAGACGCGCTGTCGGCAATGATGAAGACCTTGGGCTTGCAACACTGCTTCGTGTCAGTCCCAACAAGTTTTATCGCCAGGGCATCGATTCACCGGAACAATTGCAGGATGGTTTTCCGACCACACGGGATGAGCTGTTTGCTTATGATGCGCTCATCATCGGTAGTGTCGAGGCTGCGTCTTTGTCAGAAGCGCAGCAGCGGATGATCAGGGACTTCGTCAGCGAGCGTGGCGGCAGCCTGCTGATGCTTGCCGGCCCCAATGGTCTTGGCAACGGCGGCTGGGGGCAGTCGGCGATCGCCGATGTCCTCCCGGCCCGGCTGCCGGCGACGACAACGGATTCCTTCCACCGCAAAAGGGCGTCGGTGCTGCTGACACCACAAGGCGCCGGTAACGAGATGTTGCGGTTTTCCGCCGACCGGGAGGAAAACCAGGCGGCCTGGCGGGAGCTGCCTGAGATCGCTGACTATCAACTGACCGGGAGCCTGAAGCCAGCGGCGGTTGTGCTGCTCAACGCCAATACGGACGTCGGCCAGGTACCCATACTGATGACTCAAACATTCGGTCGTGGCCATGCCTACATTCTCGCTTCCGGCGGAACTTGGCGATGGCAGATGAGTATGCCGCTTGAAGATCAGCGGCATGAAACGTTTTGGCGGCAGATTCTTCGCGCTCTTGTTGCCAGCGCGCCCGAAAACGTTTCCCTCGTGGCCGATGGGATTCCGGGTGATGTGGATATCAGGCTGCGAGCCGAATTTCGGGACGACGCATTCAGGCCGGTCGATGATATAGGTGTAACGGCCGTTGCATCCCACGAAAATGGCGAGACTTTTTCGGTTGCAATGCTGCCCGCCGCGGATGAATCCGGCGTATTTGTGGGGACGCTCAAGCCGTCGCAGTCAGGTACCTGGTATTTCGAAGCGGTGGCAGAACGAAACGGCGAGCCGTTAGCCGTTAGCAGAACCAGCCTGCTGCATGAGTCCGGCCAGGCAGAACATTTCAATTTCCGCAAGAACGCGGCGCTGTTGCAGAGACTGTCCGAAGTGACCGGAGGCCGGTATTTCGAAGCGGGCGACCTGGCCGGTCTCCCGGACCTGTTGCGGTATTCGAGCTCAGGCATTACCGAAACTGAATATCGCGCCGCCTGGGATGCCCCGGCGTTCTTTCTGCTGCTGCTGTTGCTCAAGGCAGGTGAGTGGCTGCTTCGCCGTCGCTGGGGTTCGATATGAGTCACCTGAAATTATGGTTATGCGGGCTGTTCATTCTGCCGGTGGCGGCTGTTGCTGAATTACAGGTCGTCGTCATCGAAGGGCTCGGTGGTGACGATCGTTACACGGAGGAATTCGCGACCCAGGTTGCCGCGATAGAAACTGCAACTGCTGCTTTAACGCCGGATGGCGGTCTGCAGGTTTTCCGTAACGGCAACTATACTCGTGATCGGGTCATCGACTTCTTCGCAGAACTTCAGAATCGATTGCAGGTTGACGATCGCCTCGCTGTCTTCCTGGTCGGGCATGGCAGCTTTGACGACTATGAATACAAGTTCAACATCGCCGGGCCGGACATTACGGATGGCGACCTCAAGGATATGCTGGATGGGTTGCCGGCGAGCAATCAATTGATCGTCAATACGGGCAGCTCCAGCGGAGCGATCCTGGAATTGCTGGAGCGGGATGGGCGTACCCTGATTCTTGCGACCAGGAGCGGTGTCGAAAGACATGCAACACGATTCGGCAATTATTTCGCAGCTGCGTTGTCGAGTGATGCGGCGGATCTTGACAAGAATCTCATTGTGACCGCTGGCGAAGCATTTCAATTCGCCGATCGCCAGGTTGGAGATTACTTCGAACGCAATGGACAGCTTGCGACCGAACATCCGCAAATCAGCGGGACAGCGGCTTCTCGATTCGGGCTGGCCCGGCTCGGCGGGCGGGCCGCGGGAACAGACGACGAAGAACTCCGTCGCCTGGTGGCATCGCGTGATGAGCTCAACTCAGAGATCGAAGAATTGCGCCTCCGCCGGGATGCAATGACAGCCGATGAATACCAGGCCGAATTGCTCAGAAACATGCTGGACCTCGCGAGAGTCGAGGATCAGATCGAACAACGCGAAGGAGAACTCGAACGTTGATTCACTGTGCCAGGCTTCTGCTGATCCTTTGCCTGTTCGGGGCGACGATTGCCTGTGCGCGCGATATTCACTACGGCGCCGTAACAGACCCCGACCTGTTGCGTTGCGACCGGTTGCACTGGCAGGGTCGGCTGGCGGAATCAGATCCGTGCTACCGGGAGCTTCTGCGAACCCACGGCAGCGTGGCAGTTCAGGCCGAAGTGGCGTGGGCACTGGGCGACCTGCAGCTGGCTAATCAACTGTTTCGCGACGCGGCGCGGAATAATCCGGAAGATGCGTCGATTCGTGTTCGCTGGGGTGACCTGTTCGCCGATACGCATCAGGATGATGAGGCAATGAACCTCTATCGTGAAGCGCTCGCGATTGACCCGGAGAGCGAATTTGCAACACTCGGTGCCGCCAGGGTGCTGGTAGGCGGCTTCGATGACGCAGCCAACACCTATCTCGAGCCGCTGCTGTCTGATTCGACGCGGGACGCGGGTGCGCGTGGCGCCGCCTGGCTGGTCGTGGCGCGCGTCTCGCTAGAGAGCAGCAATTATTCCCAGGGTTTCGATGCACTCAACAAAGCCGAGGAGCTGCTCGAGCAAAACGACTGGCCGCTGCTCGAGCTCTATGCGTTGCGCGCTGCCGCAGATCTCCTGAATAACGTGACCGAGAGCAGCTATACATCGATTTCACTGGAGGCCAATCCGCATTTCGGTGACATCTACGCAATTCCGGCGCATTTTTACGTGATCACGCGTCGTTATCGCGACGCCATCGATCTCTACCAGAAAGCGGTGGACATCGATCCCGGGCTGGCGGAAGCGCATGAGGAGCTTGGTGTGAACCTGTTGCGTGACAACCAGATGAGCCGCGCACGAAAACACCTGGAAATCGCGTACAACGAAGACCCGTTCAGTCCCAAAGCGGTTAACACATTGCGCCTTTTGGATTCGTTCGAAAATTTCCAGCTGATCAACGATCCCGAAACACCGGAAAAAGGTGTCCTGCCAATTACGTTTCGACTGCACCGGGACGAAGCTGCCATCATTGTCCCGTATGCCGCCAGGCTGGCCCGCGACAGCATCGAGGAATTCACGGGTCGCTATGGATTTGAACTGAAAGAGCCGGTTGTCGTCGAGATGTATCCGGATCACGAGGATTTTGCGGTTCGAACAGCCGGTATGCCGGGGCTCGGTATTCTTGGTGCGACCTTCGGTTACGTCGTTGCAATGGATTCACCATCAGGCCGCCCGCCGGAGCAGTTCCAGTGGGGAACGACGCTTTGGCATGAAATGGCTCACGTGTTCACGCTCGAAGCAACGGATCACCTGGTGCCGCGCTGGTTTAGCGAAGGCGTATCGGTGTTCGAGGAATGGCGCAGCGGCCCGAATCCCGGCGTGCGAATTCCGATGACTGTTTACAGTGCAATGAAAGGTGATCGTTTTCTTCCGGTCGCGGAACTCGATGAAGGGTTTATCAGGCCGACCTATGAAGAACAGGTAATCGTTTCCTATATGCAGGCGGGCCTTGTTTGCCAGTTTATCGACGAAAACTATGGCACTGACAAGCTGAGAGGAATGCTGCAAAGCTTTAAGAACGGCATGCAAACGGGAGAGGCGATAGAAGCTGTTCTCGGTATATCACCATCCGCGTTCGATCATGAATTTGCGCGATTCGTCGATCGCGATCACGGCGATTTTCTTTCGAGCCTTGACGAATGGCATCACGCGCAGTCATCGATCGTTGAGCTTGTGGCTGAGGGCCAGTGGCAGGATATCGTCACTTCAGCCGAACACCTCATCAGTATGCTGCCGCAGTATGTCGAACCGGACAGTCCTTATCTTGCGCTGGCGAGGGCGAACGAGGAGCTGGGCCATCATGATGAGGCAATGGCCGCGCTGGAGACGTTCTGGAAGCAGGGCGGGTATGCGCCTGCTTCGCTGAAGAGGCTCGCCCTCTGGTTGCAGGATGCCGGACGGACGGCCGAGGCCATTGAGGCCTACCAGAGTGTCAACATGGTTGATCCCCTCGACCAGGAGTTGCATGGTGTATTGGGCGAGCTCTTGCTCGAAGAAAACCGCGCCATGGAGGCATTGCAGGAATTTACGATTGCACTGGAACTTGATCCGCACGACCGGGCAACTGCCCATTTTCGAATGGCAAAGGCGCATCATGCGCTGGGTAATAAAGCTGAATCGCAGGGACAGCTCCTGCTTGCGCTGGATGTCGCACCAAACTACCGGCCGGCACAACGGCTGCTGCTGGAATTGATGGGTGCCGACGCTGGCACCTGACATTGTGAACTAGGAAAACGGACAGAACTATGGCTACAAAAGCAGACGAAGTATTCGAGTCAGACGAAGTGCGCGACCTGGTCCGCAATTTTCAGAAATCAATGGCCGGACTTCGGGAAGAGGTTGGCAAGGTCATTATCGGCCAGGCGCACGTCGTTGATCATTTGCTGATTACCTTGCTCGTCGGTGGTCACTGCCTGATCACAGGTATGCCAGGAACCGCCAAGACGCTGCTCGTTCGCACGCTGGCCGATGCGCTCGGCCTGACGTTCAAACGCATCCAGTTTACGCCTGACCTGATGCCGACCGACGTAACCGGTACCGACATCATCGAAGAGGATTCTGCGACGGGTCATCGGTCATGGACATTCGTGAAAGGTCCGATCTTCACCAATGTGCTGCTCGCAGATGAAATCAACCGGACACCGCCAAAGACACAAGCAGCGCTGCTTGAAGCGATGCAGGAGCGCTCGGTGACGGTCCGTGGTGAACACCATACGCTCGCGCCGCCATTTTTCGTACTCGCCACGCAAAACCCGATCGAACTAGAGGGCACGTATCCGTTACCGGAGGCCCAGCTTGATCGATTCCTCTTCAACGTACTGCTCGATTATCTTAGTGACGACGATGAGCTGGCCGTCGTTAACCGATTCACGACGCGCGTGGACCTGCCGGAAGTGAATCCGTGCACTACCGCAGAAGAAATCGTTCGTTTCCAGTGGCTGGTCCGGCAAGTGCCGGTTGCAGAAGAAGTGAATCGCTATGCTGTGAACCTGGTCCGGGCGACTCGCCCGACCGAGGCAATAGCACCGGAGGTCATCAAACGCTACGTCAATTTCGGCGCCAGTGTTCGGGCGACAATGTTCCTGAATCTCGCCGCCAAGGCGAATGCGCTGCTCAGCGGACGCTATCACGTAACGAAAGAAGACGTTCGGGGACTCGCTTTGCCGGTGTTGCGGCACAGGGTGCTCTGCAATTATTTCGCCGAGTCCGACAACATGACTGTTGATGACGTTTTGTCCGAGATGCTGGATAAAGTCGAGGCCTGATCGATGGCGGCGGTTCAGACACAACAGCATGCGACTCGGGAACTTCTGCGGCCCGAGGTGCTTGCGAGCCTGAAAAACCTGGACCTGGTTGCGCGATCCGTCGTCGAAGGTGTTCTCATCGGCCTGCACCGCTCGCCGATGTTCGGTTTCAGCCAGGAGTTCGCGGAGTATCGAGCGTACGCGGAAGGTGACGATCCGCGTTTTATAGACTGGAATGTGTTTGCCCGGACTGGCCGTACGTACGTTAAGCGATTTCTTGGTGATACAAATTCACACTTGATGATTTTGCTGGACGCGAGCGCATCAATGGGTTTTGGCGGCCCGCCGGTCACGAAATTGCGTTATGCGCAGTTTCTCGGCGCCAGTCTCGCATTCCTGGCAGCGCGTCAGCACGATGCAGTGGGTTGCATGGTGTTCGATGAGGAAGTACGTGACTATCGTGCGCCCTCGTCTCGTGGCGGCAAGATGCAGGGCGTCCTGCATTGTCTCGATTCAGCCGAAGCTGCCGTTGGTACGAAGTTCGATAAACCATTCGACAAGTTTCGCGAGCAGGTCAGCCGGCGCGGTCTCGTCGCAGTGATTTCCGATTTTTACTGCGATATTGACAGCCTTCTTGCCGGTGTTCGTCCGCTGGCATGGCACGGACAGGACGTTGTTTTTTTCCAGGTACTGGATGAGCAAGAGCTGAACCCGGATTTCAAGAGTAATGTCCTGCTCGAAGACGTCGAGACAGGTGAGGCCGTCGAGGTGGCGCCGCAGTTCATGCGGGAAGATTATCCAAAGCGCATGCAATCACACATCGATGATCTGAACAAAGCTGCCGCAGGAATCGGAGCCGATCACGTGCTCGTCAGGACCAGCGATTCGCTCGACAAGGCGCTGCGCAACTATTTATTGTTCCGGCAGAAACGCCAGTGATGGGACTTGTAGCACCGTTCTTTCTGCTTGGGGTGCTGGCGATAGCGTTACCCATCTGGCTGCATCGCCTGCAAACGCAAAGTTCGGAACGTAAAGCATTCAGTTCCGCCATGTTGCTGGAAACGGCGCGACAGCAGGTTCACGTTCGGAAGAAGCTCAAGTACCTGTTGCTGCTTGCCGCACGTATTGCGTTGCTGTTGTTGCTCGCGCTGGCGTTTGCAAAACCCTTCATGACGGTTCCGAAGGAGTCCCTGGTCGCGACCGCGGCCGGAACACGGCTTATCGTTGTAGATACGTCTGCATCGATGGGACGCGCGGGCGTATTCTCGCAAGCGCAAGCAGAGGCTCGTCGCGCCATTGACGAGGCGCCGGGCGATGCTTTGTTGCAGGTTGTCGGCGCCGATGGTTCGCTGCACATGCAGGGCGAGCTGAGTAACGACAAAGCGGCGCAGCGATCGGCGGTCGCCAGCCTGGCTCCCGGAGTACTGCGACTGGATTTTGGCCAGATGATGACCGCGATTGAACGGTTTGCAGTCTCACTGCCGCCACCCGTGACCGTGGATTTCATCAGTGACTACCAGGCCAGCGCGATGCCAGTACGCTTTTCCGACCTGGTGCCAACCGGCGTTGCCAGGTTAACGCCGCATGTCGTTGGAACCGGTGAACCATTTAACTGGTCGGTTGATTACGTTCGCGAGACACCGGGCGGCCTTGATGTTGGGGTAACAGGCGCCGGTGACCGGGAAAGGGCCGCGGAGCTGAAACTCATACTGAATGAA
This sequence comes from Woeseiaceae bacterium, assembly GCA_024640345.1. Lineage (GTDB taxonomy): Bacteria > Pseudomonadota > Gammaproteobacteria > Steroidobacterales > Woeseiaceae > SZUA-117. The sequence continues at coordinate 33,522 of JAHEFD010000012.1, read as the reverse complement.
GAGGTCCTGGATTCTCGTGGCCTGATCCAGACGGGGCCTCAGGTCGTACATTTCGATATCGCTGAGTATGAGAGTGGCGAGAACCGGATCGAGATCGAGCTCACGACCGATGATGATTTCCGGGAGGACAATCACTGGTATTACGTAGTCGACAACGAGCCGCCTGAAACGATTCCACTAATAACATTGAGTCCGGGCGCGTTGCCGCATACTTATTTGTCGGCCGCTTTGGAGTCGGCTGGCGCCTATACGGTTGAATCCCTGTTAGCCGGAGAATTCGATGCACGGATTCTGGGCCGTTATCGATGGGCCGTCATTGACGATATCGGTCTGGTCAATCCGCAACTGGAGCAATCGATAATCACATTCATGCAGGCGGGCGGAAACCTGCTTGCATTTGCGGGCGAACGGGCATCCTCACTGGAGTCCCTGCCGATTTCGGGACATCGCCACAGCTCGACGAGTGTCGGGAGACGCCCCGGGGAGTTCCTCGCCATCGGCCAGGTCGATATGCGTCACCCGTTGCTGAGCCAGACCGAGGGCTGGAACAGCGTTAATGTTTCGCGCAGCATGCCGCTCGTGGAGCAGGACGGGGACGAAGTACTTATTCGCCTGGAGAATAACGAACCTTTCCTGATCGAGCAGAAAGTGGGTGAGGGTCGTCTTTTGCTGATGCCGGCGAATCTCGACAATCAGTGGAATGATCTTCCGGTTCGACCGGTGTTTGTGAGTTTCATCATCGAGGCCGGTCGATACCTGTCAGGCATCAACGAAATATCAAGGACCTATACCGCCGGCGCCGTGCTTCCACTTGCACTGACCGGAGCATCGTCGGGCCAGGTCGTTGATCCGGACGGTGAAACGGTTCTTTCACTTGCGGATACCACGCGCGAACAACAAATCAGGCTCAATAAAACCGGTATCTACGAGGTTTACACTCCCCAGGGTCAGACAGTGATTGCTGCTAACATCGACCCGCTCGAATCCGATCTGCGGAAAGTCAGCCAGGATGTCCTGGATCGCTGGCGGGATTCGACCGGTGGCGAGGCATTCAATGCCAACAGGTCCCTGGATGCGAGCGAGACAGAAACTGTCGAATTGTGGCAATGGATCCTGCTAGTCCTTGCGTTGGTGGTTATTGGCGAGTCCGTTCTCGGCAATCTGCACCTGACGCCGCGACGCGCCTGACCGCAGAAACTTATTCGCCCAATACGGGTCAATCCTGAACTATGAGCACTTAAGCGGCGTTTTTCGCAACCGCCGGGTCGTTTCAGGCATCTAACCTCCTGAATCAATTCACAACGCGGCGAAGTCGGGTATCCCGCCGTGACGACAAGGGGAATACTGTGAAGCTATTTGTAGCAGGCGCGGCCGCGCTTATCGCATTGGTCGCATGCGGCCAGGAACAGGCCGCCGAGAGGGCCGAAACCGTTGCCGACGCACCGACGCCTGTGTCGGGCATATCGTTTGAGTACATGGATACCAGCGTTCGTCCGGGCGACGATTTCTTTTCCTACGTCAACGGTAAATGGATTGAAGAAACCGAAATTCCTGCGGACAAGTCGTCGTACGGTGGTTTTACAATTCTCAATGAAGAGGCGCAGGAGTATGTAAAGGCAATCATTGAAGAGTCCGCGACCGGTGACTTTCCAAAAGGCAGCGATGAACAGAAAGTGGGCGATCTCTACAAGTCATGGATGGATTTGGATTCCCGCAACGCGCGTGGCATTGATCCGCTGAAACCGGAATTTGACAGAATAGCGGCGATCAGTGATTACGATGAGTTGGCCGTTTATTTTGCCGCGGCAAACAAGCGCGGCTATGGGATGCCATTTGGCCTCGGCCAGGAGGCCGACTTCAAAGATCCCAAAACCTACATGATTTATGCGGCACAAAGTGGCCTGGGGCTACCCGATCGTGAGTACTATCTCAACGGGGACCGGAAGTCGGTGGAGCTACGCAACGAGTACGTGGCGCACGTGGAAAAGATGCTTGATCTTGCCGGCATACCCGATAGTGCCGCCGAGGCTCGGAAAATAATGGCGCTTGAGCATCGACTGGCTGTCGAGCAGATGAGAAAGGAAGACACGCGCGACATGGTTGCGCTCTATAACAAAATTCCGCTTGGAGAGCTCAGTGACCTGATGCCCGAATTCAACTGGGAGGGCTATCTTGCGGAAACAGGCGTTCAGGATATTGACGGCCTGGTTGTAATGATGCCGGACTATATGCGCGCACTCGACGATATAGTCGAGGATACCGACCTTGCTACCTGGAAAACCTATTTGAGATGGTCGGTTTTGAATGCATCGGCGAATCTTCTGACCTCAGAGATCGACAAGCAGAATTTCGAGTTCTATGGCAAGACGCTCTCGGGAACCGAAGAGCAACAGGAAATGTGGCGACGTGGTGTAAGCGTTGTTAACGGAAACGTCGGCGAGGTTGTTGGCAAGGTCTATGTGAAAAAGCATTTTCCCCCTGAGGCCAAAGAGCGCATGTTGGGCATTATCGCCAACCTGATCAGGGCATACGAGGTCAGTATCAGGGACCTCGACTGGATGTCGGAGGAAACGAAAATTGAGGCGCTCGATAAGCTTTCCAAGTTCACGCCCAAAGTCGGCTACCCTGATGTCTGGCGCGATTACTCCGGGCTGGTGGTTGAATCTGATGACTTGTTCGGGAACCTGGAACGTGCAGCGCTGGCCGAGCACGAACGGGCAATTCAACGCCAGGGCGGCGAAGTTGACCGCACGGAGTGGGGAATGACGCCGCAGACCGTGAACGCCTATTACAATCCACCATTGAACGAGATTGTTTTTCCTGCCGCGATCCTGCAGCCGCCATTTTTCAATCTCGAGGCAGAAGACGCGGTGAACTACGGTGCAATCGGGGCCGTCATCGGGCACGAGATCGGACATGGCTTCGATGATTCGGGCAGCACGTTTGATGGCGACGGTGTGCTGAGAAACTGGTGGACCGATGCAGACCGGGCAGAGTTTGAAAAGCGCACCGCCAAACTGATCGCTCAATATTCGGCATTCCAGCCCTTCGACGACCTGAACGTCAACGGCGAGTTTACACTCGGCGAGAACATCGGAGACCTCGGCGGAATCAGCATTGGACTGCTCGCATACAAACTGTCACTGGATGGAAAGGAAGCCCCGGTTATCGACGGGCTGACCGGCGAACAGCGGGTGTTTCTTGGCTACGGCCAGGTATGGCGCAACAAATATCGTGAAGAGTTGATGAGACTGTTGATTGGAACAGACCCTCACTCGCCCGCAATGTACCGGGCCAATGGCGCTGTGCGAAACGTGCCGGAGTTCTACGAAGCTTTTGACGTCGCTGAAACCGACGCGCTCTATCTTCCGCCCGGGGAGCGGGTGAAGATCTGGTAGGTCCACCTCATGAAAAAACAGGGGGTCGGATCCAATGAATATCATTTTCTCGTCGCCAGGCCCTTGTTAACCGGGGCTGACCACTTTGTTCTGATCTCTCATTCGTCCAAAGGTGTGAACCTCGGGGAGTTTCTGCGATCATAGCTTTAGGCAGCCCGATTCAAGGAATACCCCCCCAACTGATACCGCGCCGGATGGTATGCGCATGAGTTCGACCCAGGAATTTGAGCGTTATCTCGACCTCTTCAGGCTTCGCCTGAGGCAGCTGGTTATCGCGCGCGGGTTTGCTGCGATCCTGGCAGCCGTGCTCATTATCACGTTGATATCTGTCACTCTCGCTATCCGGCAGGGTTTTCCGGGCGATATTGTCATCACTTCGCGCCTGATCCTTCTCGGCGCGGTAGTGGTGATTGCCTGGCGCATGTTGATTTTGCCTGGCAGGAAAATAGACCGGGACGGTTCTGCCGACATTGAGTCGCGCACTCCCGAGTTCGAGGGCCGGGTTCAAACGTGGATGGAAGTTGACAGCAGTAAGAATCCGATGGCGGAGCTGCTGGCCGAGGACACGCTTCGAATTGCAGCCAGTTATCCGCCGGAGAAGCAGGTTCCGCAGAAAGAATTTACTTTCGCACTTGGGGCTGCCGGTGTAGCCGCTGTCGCGCTGTTGTTCTTTGCGATCGCCGGGCCGGGCAACTATGCCTACGGCGTTCGCCACCTCTGGTTCGGCTGGGCTTTTTCCGGATTACTGCCGCCTCAAAGTATCGAGGTTTCGCCGGGCGACGACGGCATTCGCAAAGGCGGCTCGGTCAATGTCGCGGCGGTCATGCGAGGTTTCGACCCCGCACAGGCATGGGTCCATGCGCGTTTCGGCAACGCCGACTGGCAGGAAGTCGAAATGTCGGATCTCACTGATGATTTCGAATTTACGTTCTTTTCCGTTCGCGAACCGCTCGAGTATTTCGTCTCGGCGGCAAATGTTCGCAGCCCGACCTATCGCATTGATGTCGTCGACCTGCCTGTCGTTGAAAACCTGGCAGTGACGTATCGTTTTCCGGAATGGACCGGCAAAGAGGCGGAAACAGTCGATCCCGGTGGCGATGTTCGCGCAATCGCCGAAACCGAAATTGAGATCCGGATTAGTGCCGATCGGCCAATGTCGGCCGGCGAGCTTGTCGTTGACGATCAGCAGATCGAACTCGAAATAGAGGGTGCAACGGCAACGGCGCGATTCAATGTTCAAAAGGATGGCCAGTATTTTGTTGCGGCCAACGTTGGCGGAGAACAAATCAGGCTTACCGATGACTACTTCATCACGTTGCTTGAAGACGAGATCCCCAAAATTGAATTTGCCCGCCCGGGACGGGACTGGAGTGCAAGCAGCATCGAGGAAGTCACTGCCCGGATTTCTGCCCGGGATGACTATCTGCTGGAGTCGCTGGAGCTGCGATACTCGGTGAATGGCGGTGACTGGCAATCGGTTGATCTGCCAGTCGAATCTGATGTGGCGGAACTGGACCACGTGTTCTTTCTCGAATCGCTCGCCGAAAACGCGAACGCATCGGCGCTCGTGCCCGGTGACCTTATTTCCTATTACGCGGTCGCCGCGGATCGCGAGAATTCGTCCCGCACGGATATTTTCTTTATCGACGTGCAGCCATTCGACCGGCGTTACTCCCAGTCCCAGCAAGCTGGCGGCGGAGGCGGTCAGCAGGGCGGGCAACAGCAGGACGAAATTTCACAACGCCAGCGCGAAATCATAGTGTCTACCTGGAACCTGATTCGCGAGGAGCAGGAGAATCGCCGCAACGATCCCGCCTATGTGTCGGACAATGCGGCCCTGCTCGCCAGGGTGCAGGCAACGCTCCGGGAACAGGTTGAGACGCTTGCTCGCCGGACCGAGGCAAGGCAGCTGACCGCGTCTGCAGAAGAAATCGCGAGTTTTGTCGAGAGCCTTGATAAGGCGGGCGAGGCAATGGTTCCGGCATCTGAGCGCCTCAGCGAGATCGAACTCGAACAGGCGATTTTGCCGGAACAGGAGGCACTGCAGCATCTTCTCGCGGCAGAAGCCGTCTTCACCGACATCAGCGTCTCGCTACAGGCAAACAATGGTGGTGGCGGCGGCGGTCAGGCCGGCCGGGACCTGACCGAAATGTTCGAGCTGGAAATGGACCTCGAGAAGAACCAGTACGAAACGGGCAGCAGGGCATCGCCTGACGCACCGCAACAGGCGATGGAAGAGGCGGTTGATGAGCTGGAGGAGTTGGCGCGCCGGCAGGAACAGCTCGCACGCAGCATGAATCAGAACCGCACACCGACGCCGGCGCAGCGGTGGCAGCAGGAAATGCTGAGACGAGACGTCGAGGAATTGCAGGAACGCCTGGAGCGCATGCAGCAACAGCAGAGCGCCTCCAGCCAGTCACAGCAAGGTCAGCAACAGCAGGGCAGCCAGGGCCAGTCACAGGGCCAGCAATCGCAAGCCGGAGCCCGGTCAGGAGATTCACAGGGCGAGGAAGGCGCTCGCCAGGTCAATGAACTCCGTCGCCGACTCGAAAGCGCCGTGCGCGCGATGAACGAAGCCGACGAGGCTATGCAGAATGGCGGCAGCCCGGACGAGTTGCAGCGTGCAGCCGACGAGGCGCAACGGCAGCTCGAGGGTGCGCGAGACCAGGCGAGCGAGGAAATCCAGCGGGCGATGCAAGCGTCACTCGACGACCTGGCAAATCGTGCCGACGATCTTTACGACACGCAGTCCGCGATGGAAAACCGGATACAGGATTCCATTCGCGGCGTAAATGTCGGTCGCAACGAATCCAGTCGACTCGAAAGCGGCATGACGATCGACGAAGAATACCGGTTGGCCGACGAGAAACGTCAGTTGCAGGCTGAAATTCAAGCGCTCCAGCAGGATGCCCGCAATACGGCACAACAGATCGATGATGATCAGCCAGTCGCGGCGGAGCAGGTTCGCAATGCGCTGGACAAAATCCGCGATGCTGAAGTCGAGACCAGAATTGCGGTCGCGGCGGCCTATATCGAGCAGGGAGAAGCCGTTTACGTAGCCGGCAGCGAAAGCGCCGTTACGGAGGCGCTTCGGGAGCTCAGTCAGGATCTCCAGCGGGCGCGCGCGCTCGGTGAGTCAGGGCAGGAGGCCGCCGGAGAGGGTCAGAATAGCCTTGCCAGGGCCTTCGCAGAAACGCAGCAGCTGCGCCGCGAATTGCAGCGACTTGCGGAAGGTAACGCGAACGAGCGCGCGATGGATAGTCCGGGCGGTGCCGCCAATCGAGAGGGAAATGGTGGGTCATTCGTCAACAACGGGCGAGATGATCTGCAGCGATCGACGGGCATCGAGACCGGTGACCTGGATGGCAGTCGCGATTTTGATGAGCGGGCCGACAACATTTCGCAGGATGTCATCGCTTTATTCCGGGAGCTTCGCGCCAGGGGTGTTTCCGTCCAGGAGATAGATGAGCTTCGCCGCCTTGCGGCAGATATTCGGGCTTCTGATTTTACCGGCAACCCGGCATTGCTCGAGGAAGAGGCGCGGCGTGCATTGTCTGCCGTCGAGCAGCTGGAAATTGCACTGGCGAAAACAGGGCGGCAGGATTTTTCGTCAGTGCGGACCCTGCCTGCTGACGAAATACCCGACGCCCATAAAGAGATCGTCGCCGATTATTACCGCCGGCTGGGGCAGGCCGAGGACGAACCGGAGCAGTAGTCCGTTACTCGGTACCTTCCCCGACGCAGGCTGATGCCTGGAAACACAGTTCCTCGCCGTTCAGTGGCCCATGCCCGGTCCTGTCCAGGATCTTGTCGAGTCGCAGGTTGACCAGGGATGGCCCATCACCGGATTCGTCAAATCGTGATTGCCACCGATGTAAAAGACAGGTGCCCGCACGCTGGCAATCCTGGCGTCAAATTGATCCGACTCGCGGGTCAACTGGTCGCAGTCCTCGGCACTTCCATTAATCAGGTCTCCCACGTTCAGGATTATTTCCGGGCGGAGCATCTGCAATTGGTCCATTGCGACAGCGAATGCCCCCTGGCGTTCACCGCCCTAAAGGTCGAAAAGATCGCAAACATGAATCGATCATCTTCGTCGTCAAATGATTCGTGGGTCCAGGGCGTGTTTTCGCCAGTGACGACATGTTCGAATTCTGGAATTTGTGCCGTGGCACAGCCTTGAATATCAACAGGCCGGGAGAAGGCAGACGAGAACAGGCCGTACTTGCATCACGTGGCACGTCGGACCTATCCGGACAGGAGAATACTAAGTTTCCACTATTGCAATGTCAGGACTGTTGGTTAGGCTTCCAAAACCAAGAAAAAATACGGGGAATGCCGAGATGATTAATTCCAGCAGGCTTGTTGCGACTGTCGTCGCCTTGTTCGGTTTCCTGGTTGCACCGGCTATGGCCCAGGATAATGTGGACCAACGCTTCATATCCGCCGACGACCTGCTCGCCCTGAAGTCAGTTGGCAGGCCGGTGATAAGTCCCGACAAGGAATGGATTGCGTACACGGTCAATTCGGTCGATGTTGAGGCCGATGACTCATCGACTCAGATCTACATGGTTTCCCGGGATGGCAATGAGGTCTTGCAGCTGACGTCCGATGACTATTCGGCCGGGTCGCCTAACTGGAGCCCCGATAACCGCTATATCGGTTTCATCGCGGCGAAGGGCGAAGATGACGACGCAAAATCGCAGGTCTGGTTGCTCGACCGTCGCGGTGGAGAGGCCAGGCAATATACGTCTGTTGACCAGGGCGTCAGCGATTTTTCATGGTCGCCAGACGGCCAGAAGATGCTGCTGATGATCCAGGATAAGACTCCATCAGAAATCGCAGCCGAGGCAGCTGAGGAGGCCGGGGAGGAGGTCAAACCGCTACCGTACGTCATCGACAGGCTACAGTTTAAGCAGGACGGTGTGCCCTATCTCGACAGGAGCCGCACGCATATTTATGTCTGGGACGGAGAGGCCGAGTCGCCATTGCAGCTGACATTTGGCGACTATGATGACGAGCAGGCGGTGTGGAGCCCGGATAGCACCGAGATTGCTTTCACCAGCAATCGCACGAGTGAGCCCGATGGCAACGAGAATTCGGACATCTGGGTAGTCTCGGCCGAAGGTGATGCCCCGGTTCGTGATCCGCGAAGAATCACGTCGAACGAGGGCAGTGATGGATCACCGGCATGGAGCAACGACGGCAAACAGATCGCTTACGTTACGGTAACGGAGCCGGACCTCATCTGGTACGCGACAAATCACCTGGCGGTTGCGTCGGCCGCTGGCGGTAATGAGCGCGTATTGACGGCAGCGCTTGATCGAAATGTGAGTTCGCCGACGTTCGCTCCGGACGATCAGTCGATTCTTTTCGTGCTCGAGGACAGCGCCGAACAGCACCTGGCGCGCTTTAATATGAGCACGGGTTCGATTGACAGGCCGATCGAAGGGCATCTGAGCGTTGGCGGGTTCTCGCAACATGTGTCGGGCGACATCGCAATCCAGATGAGCATGCCGCAGCTGCCGACGGAGTTGTTCTACCTGGGTCGCGACAACCTGAGGCAGCTGACGCACACGAATGAAGCGTTACTGAAGGAATTGAAACTCGCCGAAGTTCGAAACGTCACTTTCCCTAGTTCTGACGGAACCGAAATTGAGGGATTCATATTCACACCACCGGATTATCGCGCCGGGCGGAAGTACCCGACTATTCTCAGGCTGCATGGTGGCCCGGTTTCGCAGTTCGATTTTTCGTTTAACAGCGATGCTCAATTGCTGGCTGCGAATGGCTATGTCGTCGTCATCAGCAATCCCCGCGGATCGAGTGGCTACGGCCAGGATTTCTCTGCCGCACTATTTGCCAATTGGGGCGTGCCTGATTTTGAAGATGTCATGGCCGCGGTCGATTATGCGATCGCCGAAGGTTACTCCGACCCTGACAGGCTTGGCGTGGGCGGGTGGTCTTACGGTGGCATCCTGACCAACTATGTCATTACAAAAACAGATCGCTTTGAAGCCGCCATAAGCGGTGCGAGCGAGGTGAACTACATCGCGAACTACGGCCACGATCACTACCAGCTGCAATGGGAAAAAGAGCTGGGGCTGCCCTGGGAAGACAAGGAAACCTGGGAAAAGATTTCACCGTGGGAAAATGTCGACAAGGTGGTAACGCCGACCCTGGTCATGGGCGGAAAAGAAGACTGGAACGTTCCGATTCAAAATTCGGAACAACTTTACCAGGCATTGAAAAGACGCGGAATCGACACGCAGCTCGTGGTTTATCCGGATGAGCCTCATGGTATTTCGCGGCCAAGCTTCCGCAAGGATCGCTGGGAACGCTACCTCGACTGGTACGACCGTCGCGTGATGGGTCAGTAGTCCCTGAAGCGGTCAAGGGTTTCCTGGCCGAGCGCGACGCGCAGCGGCTCGAGTTCGGCCTCGAAATTCTTCCAGTAACTGACGGCCTTGTTGTAAATCGGCTGGCGCACCTGCTCGCTGCTGGCAGTGCGCACCGGTCGCTTGTTCTCAAAAAACCGCAGGCATTCTTCTTCGAACGGAACGTCGCAATGTTCGAGCAGCCCGCGAACGGTTTCCTCGGTGTTCGCGACCATTTCCTCATATTGCACAGTCAGGACCTTGCCGGGCAGTACATCGTGCCAGTGATCCATCAGGCGCAGGTAGTTGTTGTAGTAGGTCCCGATATCTTCGAGCCTGTAGCTAAAGTGATGGCCGCCGGCAAAATGCTGTTTGAAGCAGCTGAACCCGCAATCCATCGGGTGACGGCGGGCATCGATAATGACCGCGTTCGGCAGGATCATATGCACGAGACCAATTTTGTCGAAATTCGTTGGCATCTTGTCGATGAAGAAGGGCTTGCCAGTCCGATGAATTTCGGTGCTGTCGAGATAGACCTGTCCATATGCCTTCAGCTCTTCGGAGCTAAAGCCTCCGAGTGAGGACGGATATGATTGTTTCCGTTTTCCACCGGCGATAGTTATAAGCCGGACGACGTTGGGCAGGTCCACGAGTTCCATCGTGCCTTCTATCTGTGAATGGCTGGCAAGAATCTGCTCAATCAATGTCGATCCCGACCGCGGCAACCCCGTGATGAATATCGGGGTCGGTCCGTCAGGCCCGACCTTGGTACCCTTCGCGAGCAACTCTTTCGAAAACGTGCGGATCAGTTCATCGATGCCGCCTGCCTGGGCTTTTGGATCGAAGTTGACTCCGGGCCGGAGCGTGTTGGCTTTCGTGTACCACGAAAATGACTGCGCATAATCGCCTGCGTCCTCCTTCGCCTTACCGAGCGCAAATGCCGCCTGCGTGCGTTGTTCCGGCCTGGCTTTTTTCTCTTCGACGACCTTTTCCATCGCGGCGAGGTCTTCTTCGGTAAAACGGAACGTCTTCATGTCAGCAAGACCCCACCAGCCCGCACCGTTGTTCGCAACGAGATCAATGCTCTGCCGATAGGCGCTTACGCCTTCTTCATATTGACCGAGTATCTTGAGAACGTGTCCGCGAAGTAACTCGATATTGCCTGCCTCCTGGCTGTTTCCGGAACAGAGGGTCAGTGCCTTGTTACAAGCGATCAGGCTTTCCTGGTAGTTGCCACAATGACCGTGAATTCGACTTACGATCAGATAAGGGGCAATTGATTCCGGATCCAGTTCAACAATTCGGAGTGCTTCTTCGAGCGCTTGTTTGTAGTCGCCGGTTTCCTCCAGACTATTCACGAGTTTTGCCCGTAAATTGACGTCGCAGGGATAGCTGTCAATGCTTTGGCGGAGAATTGCGGCAGCCTCCTCGAAAGCTCCTACGGTTGTCGCCAGGTGGGCCAACGTATAGGCAGACTTCGGGTGACCGGGCTGTTGGGACAGAACGCCTCTCGCGATTTTCTCAGCTTCTCCAAATCGATCCGCCGACATAGCGGTCTGTATGTTGCGAAATTCGGTGACATAGGGGTCGCAGGCATCTGACTTCGAAAAAGCCGCCTTCGCAGCGTCGATGCGCCCTTCTGCGAAAAGAAGGCGGCTGAGGAAGCAATGGGCCTGGTAAAAATCCGGATTGAGATCGAGCGATTTTTCAAAAGACTTTATCGCCGACCGATTGTTGCCGGCCTGCATTTCGGCAAATCCAAGATCGCCATGCGCCGCCCAGGACTCGGGATGCTGTTCGACACTTTCCCTGAAGACACTCATCGCCTCGTCTTTCCGGCCGGTTTTCACGAGAGAGGAGCCGAGCAAGCTCAGTCCGACTTCATCGCCCGGGTTTTCTTCCAATAACGACTCCAGGCGAACGATTGCCGCGGGCGCATCGCCGCGACGAATAAGTTCGCTCACTTCCCGGTATAGCTGCTCGTTCCTCTTCTGCATTTCTTGCGTTTCGGGATATGGCCTGTATAAAAAAAACGGCGGGCAAAGAGCCCGCCGTTCATGCTACTAAAACCTCGATCAGAAATCGAAGTCGAAACGGACGGAAACAGTTCTTTCGTCACCGTAATAGTAGTACTGGTTACCTAAAGACCATCCACCACGATAGCGACTGCGTTTGTAGGTGATGATTTCGTCGTTGAGAAGGTTGTTGATGTAAAGGCCAACTCGCGAGTTGTCATTCACCTGGAGGCCTGCCGACAGGTTGACGACTTCGTATGCGGGAGAGATATCCTCAGGCTTCACGTTAAAGTGAGACTTGTATTCGCCGTAGCCTGCCACATCCAGTCTTACCGAACCATCACGACCAAACATATCGACTTGCTGATCAAGCGAGACGTAAAAGTTGTACTCAGGCACCATCGTCATGCTGTCGCCCTTGGTTGCGCCCAGCGATTCCACGTCAGACGTGATCTCCGAGTCGGTATAGGACGCATTGATCTGCAGTTGCAATGTATCGGTCAGAAGAATCGTACTCTCGAACTCGATTCCGCGTGATTCCGCAGACGCCGCGTTAGCCGTATAGCTGAATCCACAGGACGGCATGTAAATGCTAGCCTGCACACCGGTCCAGTCAATCTGGTAGATCGCGCTCGAGAAGGAGAAGCGCCGGTCAAATGCCAGGCCCTTTATGCCGATCTCGTAATTCTCGATCTGGTCAGACTGGTAGCGATCAACATAAGAGCCGATATTCTCGTCTGCCAGGCAGTCCTGCGGAGCCGTCGGACCATTGTTACCACCACGTCGATAGCCTTCTGAATATACAAAGAAGGCAGACAAGGTCTCGCTCGGCATATATGACGCGGAGAATTTGTAACGATTGCCGTCCTCACCGTCCTTGGTAATTGTTTCAATTGCCTCGTCCCCGACCCAGATACCTGACACCTCATCATGCAGGTCATCCTGAAGATCGTAATTGCGGATGCCGCCCATGATTTCGAACTGCCTGCCATTGGCGAACTCAAACGTATAGCTGACTTCGCCGAAGAACGCGGTTTCGCTGGTGTTCCAGTTGTACACCGTATAGTTATAGTTCTTGGTGCCATCGCCATAGAGATCCAGACCAATCTGGGTCGGATCACCGTAACCCCAGTAATAACCCCACAAGTATTCCGCGATTGCACGGCTGCGGTTGTCATCGGCATGATACTGCCACTGACCGTTCGGCGTTTTCTTGTCATCCTGCTCATCGTAAAACGCACCAACTGTCCACTGTAGCGGGTTGTCCGTATTCGACTGCAGGCGCAACTCATGCGTATAACGGTCGTAGCCTGCATCGTTGATGATCCAGGTGCGGAACATGTCGTTTGCATCGTTGCGGGACCAGTTATCGAGTGAAGCGTGCTTCCAGTTCTGCAATGAACCGGCGTACACCAGGTCAGCGCCTTCGAATACGTTGTCCTTCGCAACTCGTAACGAGAAGACGTTGTATTCGTTGTCGGTCCACGGATCCATCGTTTCCCAAACCGAGAATTTCGAGTCATGGCTGCCGGATATCGGTGCGCCGGTACGACATGCCGGCCGCTCATCTGTCGGGTTGGGGCAGTCAGGGAAATTCAATGCCACATCGTATCCATAGGTTGCGAGCGGATTCTCTGTCAGGACGGCTTCGTAGTAATAGCCGGGCTGCGAACGATCGGCCCAGTCATAACCGGAGCTATCGATCTGTTCATGCACATAACTGAAGTTCAGGTCCCAGTCTTCGCCAGGCAGCCACGAGAGCTGTGCCCGAAGATAGCTATCGGAATTCCTGCCCGGTGTTCCACTGAACGTGTTCATGATCTTGCCGTCAGAGGAGCCATAGCTGCCGATGATTCGAGCTGCGACCTTGTCTTCGACCAACGGGAAGTTGACACCTGCGTAGATCCTCGTGCCGACACCCGATCGGTTTTCCTCTGTTTCCATGATGCCAGCGCCAAGAACCTGTACTTCGTTCATTACCGGTTTCTTGGTGATGATTCGCACGGTTCCACCGATGGCATTGGATCCGTAAAGCGTTCCCTGCGGTCCACGGAGAACTTCAATACGTTCAACGTCGAAAAGGTCGCTTGTGTCATAAGGAATATCGTCGGTAAATACGCTGGTCGTATCGGGCGTGGAATCGTTACCGCCTGAGAGACCACGCAAGATCAGCTGACCACGCGGTGCTGCCGCGCCGGCAACTGTGCGAAAGACATCTTCCTTGCTGAGTAGATTACGCGACAAGATTGCTTCCGAGTTGACCGTCGAAATATTCATTGGGACTTCTACGAGCGTTTCATCCCTTTTTCTCGACGTGACGATAATCTCGTCGATGGCCATTTCGTCGTAGCCAGTGTCCTGGGCCATAGCGATGGTCGCGGGTGTTGCCGCCAGCAGGGCAATCTGCACTGCGGCGCTCACCGGACTTTTCATTCGTTTCAATGGTTTTTTCATAACGAAGATCCCCTGTGGTTTTCGATCGGCCGATACGCCTGGAGGGTCCACGGCCAGCATCATCAATAGGACTTGCGTGATTCTTCCTAAATCTTGGGAAATATTATTCAGCAGCCGATGGTCGCGTCTATCAGTACATGTCGCATTTCCGGGACACACTGCTGAATTACCGCTATGGAATAAGGCAAAAAAGTTGCACAAATGCAACAGCCTGTTCCCCGAGCCGCGATTTACCGTGTTTGTGACGCGCCCGACCGACGCCAGGCGCTGCAGGATTGCTCCGCCCGAAGGCGCGTGGAGGTCCGTCGCTTTAGTGTCTCGAAAACAGGTTACGGACGATATGTCCGGCAATTTCGGGGTTTTCCCGCAGTCTCCTGACCGAATAGGCGAACCAGCGCTCGCCAAACGGCACGTAGACGCGCAGCGGATGGCGCCTTTCAACCAGGCCGGCCCGCAAATTTTCGGCGACACCCAGCAACATCTGGAATTCATAGCGCGATCTGTCGATATTGCGCCGCTCGATCAGTCGTTCGGCGAACTCGACCAGCTCCGGATCGTGCGTGGCGATACCAACCCTGACCGCGCCGCCGTCGAACAATTGTTCCAGCAGTTCGCAGTATGAGCGCCGAATCTCGGTCGCATCCGTGAAGGCGATGTCCTCGGGCTCGACGTAGATACCTTTGCACAGTCGTATGTGGGTTGGACCGGATTTCAGCAGGTCGGCGACATCGCTCGCGCTGCGTCGCAGGTAAGCCTGGATGACCGTTCCAACATTGTCGAATTGTTCCCGGAGCCTGCGATAAAGGTCCAGCGTAATGCTGGTTGCGCTCGAATCCTCCATATCGATTCGCACGAAAATCCCTTGCTCATCTGCGCGGGTGATCAGCGTCGACATTGCCTCGAAACACAGTTCACGATCGAAGCGAAGACCCAGGTCGGACAGCTTGATGGAGATATTGCAGTCCAGCGCGTTGTCGGTGATTCCATCAAGAGCGGAAAGGTACAGGTCGCGGGCGACTTCCACTTCCGCAACCTCGGTGCTGTCTTCGCCAAGGACGTCGACCGTTGCCGAACAACCGGCGGCATTAAGGGCCCGGACAGTTTCGTAAGCGCTGTTGAGGTCTGTACCGGCAATATACCGGCGTGACAATTGCCAGACGACGGACTTGGGCAAATACGGAATTGGTGCGATGAGGAGGCGGTGAAACAGATTGACGGACATCGTGAACCCGGGCTGGCAACTGCAATCGGCTATTCTGCATCAAACAAGCAGGTTGACGATAGCGCAATAAGTAATAGCGGTGGTCCGGTCAGGTTTTTATCGAGCGGTAGTTGCCGCCAAAGAAAAGCAAGGGGTTTCCGTCGGCGGATCGGAATGCGGTGACCTCACCGATGACGACGTAGTGGTCGCCACAGTCGTGTATCTGGTAGGTACTGCATTCAAACGTGGCCAGCGTATCAGGCAAAACAGGCGCGTTGTGTTCCGAGGCAGTGAACTCAACATCTTTGAAAAGTGTGTGATCGGATCGTGCAAAGTTTGAAGCGAGCGGCAGTTGGTCTTCCGACAGCACGTTGATGACGAAGTGCTCCGCATTGAGATAAGCATCGAGAGAACTGGAAACTTTTGCAATATTCCAGAGTACCAGGGAGGGGTCGAGCGAAACCGAGCTGAAACTGTTCGCAGTTATTCCACAGGGGTTGCCGGCTGCGTCGGTGCACGTAACGACTGTAACGCCCGTCGCAAATTTTCCAAGGCACTGGCGGAGCGCTTTCGCATCATTCATTCGCTTGACAACTCCGATAGATAGTTAATATATTAATTATTCACATGTTAACGAAAGTGATCTGTCATGGCAACGCAGGAGTTCAGCCGGTCTTTGCCGATGATGCTGTATCGCGCGCTGGATGCAGTTATGCCGAGGTTCCGAAAAATTTTCAATGAATTCGGACTGACAGAGCAGCAGTGGCGGGTTCTGCGCGTGCTTTGGGAACACCAGGATATTGCTTTTCATGAACTTTCCGAGATCACACTGATCCCGGCACCAAGCCTGGTCGGCGTCGTTGATCGACTCAGTAAGTCCGGCCTCGTCGAGCGTCGGCGGTCCCAGTCCGACCGGCGAAACGTATCGATTCTCGCTACAACGAAAGGAAAGACGCTGGAGAACAAGGTAAGGCCTCGGGTCGAAGAGGCTTACGCGGAACTCCGAGGTGCCATTAGCGACAGGGAATGGAAACAGCTGATCGACGGTCTCGATCGGGTGGCAGCGGTTGGACAGGGTGAAGCTGGAACGCAAAACGCGGATAAACAAAAACAGAAGACGAAAAGGTGAGTCAAATGAGTGGCCTCAAATCGCAATTCGGCAACGGCATACGTAACGGCAAACAATACCTGGAAGGCCTGCGTGATGATCGCGAGGTCTGGATTCACGGCGCCAGGGTTCCGGACGTTACAACGCATCCGGGACTGAGTCGGGGTGCGCAAACGCTCGCCGGGTTCATGGACAGGCAGTTCGACCCAAAGCTCAGCGATCTGATCACGTACGACGAGGGCGGTACCCGATTTGCGACTTCATACATGATTCCGAAGTCACAGCAGGACATAGTCAGGCGAGGCGATGCTTTCTATGAATGGGCGACCTGGTCAAACGGCATGTTCGGCAGGACGCCGGACTACAAGAATGCCTCGGTAATGGCTTTTGCTGCCGGCGCTGAATTTCTCGCCGAAGGCAGGCCGGAATTCGTTGAAAACATGCGGAATTATTACGAGTACATCAGGACCAATGACAAAGTACTCACGCACACGCTGGTCAACCCGACCTTTAATTTCGCACAGGCTAAAGAGGGCAGGTACGACGAAAAGGTCGCGTTGCAGGTCGTCCGGGAAACGGACGATGGAATAGTGGTCAACGGGGCGCGATTACTCGCGACGCTGGGTCCGCACGCCGACGAGATTGAAGTATTTCCGTCTACCTTGCTCAAGGCATCAGAGGACAATATACCGTTCGCATTTGCATTCGCGATTCCGGCGAACACAAAGGGCGTTCGAATGATCTGCCGAGACACCTACGACCATGGAAAATCCCATTACGACGCACCGCTTGCATCGCGATTCGAGGAAATGGACGCTGTTGTAATTTTCGACAACGTCCTGGTGCCCTGGGAGCGTCTCTTCATGTACCGCGAGCCGTTGTTGTGTAACCGGGCATTCGCAGAAACCAACGCTGTCGTTCACATGATGCACCAGGTGGTCTGCGGCAAGCTCGCGAAGGCGGAGTTCATTGTCGGCCTGCTTTGCGCGATAGCGAAAGCGACCGGCAAGGATACAGACATGGCGGTCAAAGGCATGATCGCCGAGGCGATGTGGATGACCGAATCCGTTCGCGCCTTTCGCTTCCAGGCGGAAGCGCTGGCGCATGAGGATCAATACGGAAACTACATTCCGTTGAGGCGTCCCCTGGACACATCGAGGAACCTGTTTCCGAAGATGTATCCGAGGCTCATCGAACTGGTTCAGCTGCTTGGGTCGAGTTCCCTGATGGCGACGCCGAGTGAGGCAGACCTCGGTAACGACCTCGCTGATGATGTTGCCCAGTATTTCCAGACGGTGAACCTTAGTAGCAAAGACCGGATTGCACTATTTCGGCTGGCACATGATGTCGCGGTTTCAGGATTTGGCAACCGGCAGGTGCTTTACGAGCGCTTCTTTTTCGGCCCGCAGAATGTATTGGCATCCGTGTACTACGATCTCTATAACAAGGACGACATGATCGCCCGGGTGGACGAGTTGCTTGGTCGCCAGTGAGCGGTTCAGACTGGTTGAGCCAGCTATTTTACTGCTGTCGGGTTGAGGTCCGCAGAATCTGCTTCGGCAGACAGGGTCTGGTAAAAGTCGGCCAGAAGATCGTAAAGCAGTTCAAGCTTGTCGCGACCAAACGCTCGCTCAATTTCTGCGTAGAGTGCTTCTGAATCGGGCCCGACTTTTGAAAACAGCTTCTGGCCTTCGGCAGTAAGCGTAAATACCGCACGCCTCTGGTCGTTCGCGTCAGCCGCACGTCGAACGATCTTCTCGCCTTCGAGGTGTTGCAGGATACGCGTGAGGCTGGGCGCCAGCAGAAAACTGCGCCGGGCGAGTTCCGTCGCATCGATATTGCCGTAAGCTGCCAGTGTTCTGACCACTCGCCACTGTTGTTCGGTGAGTCCGTGATCGCGAAGCATCGGGCGAAACCGGGCCATCGCCGATTCCCGGGCTTTGAGCAGCTCCATCGGCAATGAGTGCTGGAAGTCCCGCATGGACGTCGGCCGGCTTTTGTTGCCAGGCATCTCGTCTAGACCTTTTCGGTTACGACAGGGTTTCTCAGGATGCCGATTCCGGGCACCTCGACTTCGACGACATCGCCTTCCTTCAGGTATTTCGGCGGGTCAAAACGCGCTCCGGCGCCCAGGGGCGTTCCGGTGGCGATCACGTCGCCCGGTTTCAATCGATAAAAAGTCGACAGGTAACTGATGAGGTAGCGAAACGGGAACATGAGGTTCGCCGTTGTGTCGTTTTGTCGTTCTTCGCCGTTCACGCGTGTCATGACCTGCAGTTCGCCCATGGGATCGAGTTCGTCCGGCGTGACCAGCCAGGGACCAAGTGCTCCCGATTTTTCGAAGTTCTTGCCTTGCGTAACATTGAATTTTGCGTGCCTTAAAAAGTCGCGAAGCGAGCCTTCGTTCATGATTGTCAGCCCGGCAATGTACTCATGTGCCTTTTCTTCCGGAATTCGGCGACCTTCCTTGCCGATGACGATGACGATTTCGCCTTCGTAGTCGAGCTGGTCAGATTCGGGCGGATCCATCAGCGGCTGACCGTGGCCCGTTAGTGATTCCCGTGTGCGCATGAATACGCTCGGATACTTCGGTGCCTCGGAGTCATCTTTATATTCAGCATTCCGGTTCGCGTAATTGACACCGATGCAAATAATCTTCTCCGGGTTCGGGATTGTCGGCAACCAGGAAATTTCCTCGAGCGAGTAGTCTGCCTTTGCACCGGCTACCTCGTTTGCAAGATTTTCGAGTTCGCCTGCGCGAATCGCCGAGCGAAGATCGGTATAACGTTTTCCGAGGTCTACTACGCCCGCATCCGTCGCTGCTCCAAAGCTGGGGATACCGTTGTGCTCAAAGCTCAAGAATTTCATGTCGCTTTTCCTTATATGAGTCCAGCGCGTTGCAGAACGCCATCGAGGCGCTTTTCCAGTTCGGGTGTCGCCGGTGCCATGGGCAGTCGGTGTTCGTTGGCCGGCATCAGGCCCATTTTTTTCATCATGTACTTCATTGGAATAGGGTTGGTGTCGTAGAAGACTGCCTGGTTGATCTCGAGGAGTCTCTGGTGCAGTTCCCGGCCTTTTTTCAAGTCGCTGTCCCAGACTGCCTGGCACATTTCGGCAAGCACACCGGGTCGAAGATTACCTACCGCGTTCATAAGGCCGCAGGCGCCGATAGTCATCATCGGGAAAGACAGTTCCTCCAGGCCGACAAAAATCTTGAAATCGTCGCCGAATGCGGAAAGGCATTCTGTTACGAAACCGAGATCGTTGACTGCGTGTTTCATGCCAACGAAGGTTGGCGATTTGTCGCGAAGCTCTTTCATCGAATCGAGCGTCACGTTGACCGCTGTCCTGCCCGGAATGTGGTAAATCATCCACGGCGTATCATGCAGGCTTGCGACCTTCAGGTAATACTCGATCAATCCGCGCTGCGGAGGGCGAATGTAGTAGGGGGTGACGACCAGCAAGGCATCTGCTCCCGCCCTGGCTGCATGGCTTGTCAGTTGCTCCGTTTCAGCAAGCGACTGGGATCCGGTTGCCGCAACAACCGGAACTCTGCCATTCACCGTTTCAATCGCGATATCGACGAGTCGATTCCTTTCCTCGATTGTTAACGTGGATGGTTCGGCAGTGGTGCCGTTAACCAGCACACCGTGAGAACCTTCGGCTACCTGGAAGTCGACAAGGCCGGCATAGGCCTCGTAATCAACCGCGCCATTGCGTATGGGGGTAACAACCGGGGGTATTGAGCCTTTGACGGCCGCTGGATTCGACATTTGCTGGACCTCGTAAATTCGCTGTTATGGTGACTTGACCTTTGCGAGGCCGGAAGTATACTTAACATGTTAATTGAATTCAACGCCAGCAGGAATGATCCGATATGCCTCACCAGATTATTGAATATTCGGCGAACCTTCAGTCCAGGATAGATGTGCAGGTGCTGGTCGACGGGCTGCACAAAGTGGCTATGGCTACGGACGGGCTTCCTACCGGGGGCCTCCGGACCCGGGCCGCCAGGCGCGACAACTACCAGGTTGCCGATTGCCATCCGGATAACGCCTTTGTTCATGTCATCCTGAAACTGGCACATGGTCGCTCCATGGAGCTCAAGAAATCATTCGGTGAAAAATTATTTGCAGCAGCCTGCGAAATTCTCGCCGAAGTCAAGGAAACCTCGCCGCTCGCGATCTCTTTTGAAATTCAGGAGATTGATCCGGTGCTGACCTGGAAGACGAGTAACTTGCGCGAGTACATGGCGGCTCGCGGTGTGCAGGAATAACGATAAGCATCTGTAGCGACGAAAGGAAAAACAATGTCGAATGATTTTGAAAAAAACTGCCAGGATGCGGATCAGCTCCTGAAGCGTTTCAGGAACAAAACGCTGCCGCATTTCATTAATGGCAAATCCGACGTGGGTCGCTCAGGACAAACCTTTGACAATCTGACACCCGTCGACAACAGCATCATTGGCGATATCGCGTCCGGCAACAGCGACGACATCGATGCCGCGTGCAGCTCGGCCCAGGCGGCATTTGGCGAGTGGAAAAGCATGCCCGGAAAGGAGCGCAAGGCCCTGCTGCATAAAGTGGCCGATGGTATCGTTGCCCGTGCACGCGATATTGCACTTATCGAAAGTTACGATTCCGGTCAGCCCGTGCGCTTTATGAGCAAGGCCGCCATCCGCGGCGCAGCTAATTTTCGGTTTTTCGCCGATATGGCGCCGACGGCTCGCGACGGCCAGTCGCTGCCGGCGGATGAACATATCAATTACACGGTTCGACAGCCGATCGGACCGGTGGGTGTGATCACGCCGTGGAATACGCCATTCATGCTGTCAACCTGGAAAATTGCGCCGGCACTGGCTGCCGGGTGCACGGTTGTGCACAAGCCGGCTGAGTGGTCTCCCTATACGGCGATGATGTTGTCAGAAATCGCCCACGAAGCCGGGTTGCCTGACGGCGTTCTGAATTGTGTGCAGGGACTGGGTGAAAGCGCAGGCAAGGCACTCACCGAGCATCCGGCGATCAAGGCAATCGCGTTTGTTGGCGAAACAACGACCGGCAGCCACATCATGCGCCAGGGCGCCGACACGTTGAAACGCGTGCATTTCGAACTGGGCGGCAAGAACCCGGTTATCGTCTTTGACGATGCTGATCTCGAGCGAGCGCTGGATGCAGTGGTATTCATGATTTACAGCCTGAACGGCGAGCGATGCACGTCGTCGAGTCGACTGTTGATCCAGGAGTCGATTCACGAGGAATTCACGGCGAAGCTGGCGGAGAGGGTCCGCAATCTGAAAGTAGGCCATCCGCTGGATCCGGCGACAGAAGTCGGTCCTCTCGTTCACGACCGACATTTCAAAAAGGTTTGCAGCTTTTTCGACATAGCAACAGAGGACGGTGCTCGGATCGCCGTTGGTGGCAAGGCGGCACCAATCGACGGCAAGGGAAATTACGTCGAACCAACCTTGTTCGTTGGCGCCAGGAATGACATGAGAATTGCGCAGCAGGAAATTTTCGGGCCGGTTCTCACGGCAATTACCTTCCGGGATGAGCAAGAGGCAATCGCGATCGCAAACGATATCGACTACGGTCTTGCAGGTTATGTCTGGACCAATGATATCGGACGCGGCCATCGCATGGCGCATGCAATGGATGCCGGCATGATATGGGTGAATTCAGAAAACAATCGTCATCTGCCAGCCCCATTTGGTGGCATGAAGTCCAGCGGCATCGGTCGGGACGGCGGCGACTACAGTTTCGAGTTCTACATGGAAACAAAGAATATTTGCGTCGCGATGGGCACGCATCGCGTTCCACAGTTGGGGAAAGGATGAGTCTCTACTACCTGCAGAAATTTCTTTATCAGCTGAATCGTGAGGAATCGGCGCAGAAGAAATATCGTGCGGATCTCGAGCAGTTGCTCGAGGAGTACGACCTTACTGACGAGGAAAGCAACGCACTGCGCGAAGGCGACATCGGTTTGCTTTATGTGCTTGGAGTCAATGGCCAGATCCTGATGCACTATGCCGCGTTCCTGGGTATCGAGTGGTTTGACTATCTTGACCTCATGCGGGAAGGCATTGCAAAACATGGTCCTGTACGTGCCGGCGTTTATGCGATGACAGGCGGCGGTGAAAGTTTTACAGAAGAGGGAAAGAAACAGTGAGTCTCGTCTATGCCGGCGTTTTAAGTCATGCACCGGGCATCACCGGGCGCGCAGACCTGGTGAAGAACACGGCAAAGCGGGACGAGTTTTACGCAAAGCTCGATATTCAGCGCCAGGAAATTGAAGCGTCTGGCGCCGAGGCGCTGATCGTAATCGCCGCCGAGCATTTCGCGAATTTCTTCATGAGCAACATGCCAGCCTATTGCATTGGCATAGGCAGCGAATATGAAGGGCCAATAGAGGATCCGGAGTGGCTAAGGATTCCGAAAACCAAGGTGCCCGGAGCAGCCGATCTAGGCACGCGGCTGACGCGCGAAGTAATGAAGACCGTTGACGTGGCCTACGCCGAAGAGTGGAAGTTCGATCATGGCATCATGGTGCCTCTGCACTTCCTGACGCCGAAATACGATCTGCCGATTATTCCGGTCAATATCAACTGCCAGGGACCGCCGCTGACTCCATTGCACCGGGCCTGGGCTTTTGGTGAAGCACTCCGCCGTGCCTGCGATTCGGTTCCGGAGAAAATAGCGGTGGTTGGAACCGGTGGCATCTCGCACTGGCCTGCGACACCTGATTCCGGAAAGATTAACGAACCCTGGGACCGTGAATTTCTCGATCGCCTGATGCGCAACGACAGGGAAGCGCTGCTGGGTTACGACGATATGCAGACCTATCGTGATGCCGGACAGGGTGGTTTCGAGATCCGCACATTTATCGCGATCGCTGCCGCCGCCGGCGGACAGGGAGAATTGCAGTTCTATACCGCCGAGCTCCCGATATTTGCTGTCGGTTGCACGGTTGCAAGATTTTCACTCGATAAAGCTGCCTGACAGGAAGTCGATTTCTTATGCCACACATGAAACCCCTCGAATTCAATGAAGTTCCCGAAGATATCCAGGAACGTTTTATTCACTATAAAAAGACGCGCGGTTTTACGCCGAACAGTATCCAGACGATGGCACGACGTCCGAATATCGTTCGGGCTTTCATGCAACTGAATCAGGCAGTGCTCTACGAGGGAACTGTATCTGAAGAACTCAAGATGCTTGTAAGCCTGATCGCGAGCCAGGTTGCCGGTTGTCGTTATTGCCAGGCGCATATGGCTAACCTGTCGAAAATCTACCAGGCGTCAGCAGAAAAGATTGCCCGGGTTTGGGAATTTGAAACCGCAGGCTGTTTTAGTGAAGCGGAAAGAGCGGCACTGAGGCTTGCATACAAGGGAGCATTGTCGCCGGCGCAGGCAACCGAAGAAGATTTTTCGGAGGCCTATGAATATTTCGATGAAGCCGAAGTTGTAGAGATTGTTGCGGCTATTGCTTTATTCGGATTTCTCAATCGGTGGAATGATACGATGGCAACGGAGCTGGAAGAACTGCCAGCAAGTGTTGCCGCGGAAACAATCGGCGGATCGTATGGCTGGGAGGCCGGTAAGCATTCACGCCAGGCTCGTCAGGAATAAAACATAACAACACCGGAGACCGGCATGACCTTAGCTGCATCGACCAGTGACAATCTTTCGCATGACGTGATCGACCGCGGACCGGTCAGTGCTCAGCAGCTGCTGGTCGTGGGACTTTGCATGTTCTTTAACATGCTGGACGGTTTCGACATTACCGCAATGGCTGTGGTCGCCGGTTCTGTATCAAGTGACCTGGACCTGACACCGGACAGGCTTGGCTGGATTTTCAGTTTTGCCCTGGCCGGCATGATGGGTGGTGCGATGTTCCTGGCGCCCGTGTCGGACATTATCGGACGCCGCAAGCTGATCATCATGGCAATGTCACTGATTGGTGTTTCGATCATCCTGACCGCCAGCGCATCTACGTTGCCCGAATTTATCATCCTGCGTTTCATCAGCGGCCTTGGAGCCGGGGCGATGCTGGCCAGCCAGGCGGCGTTGTCAGCCGAGTACAGTCCCGATAAGTACAAGGCATTCTCGGTTGCGGCTGTTACGTCGGGTTACCCTCTCGGCGCGATGATGACGTCGGTGATCGCGGGCTACATCATGCCTGATTACGGCTGGCGCGGGATGTTCTGGTTTGGCGGCCTGGTGACTTTGGCGATGGTGTTCATCGCCTGGTTGATGATCCCTGAATCATTGAAGTACCTCTTCGAGCGACGGCCGGAAGGCGCGTTAGAGAAAATAAACAAGATTCTCAAAAAGCTGAAGAAAGAGCCGCTGGATGAGATGCCCGAGGTCATCGCCTCGGCCGCAAGTGTCAGCCCGGGCCTGTTGAGCGGCATGCGACGTTTGCTGGCCAGGGAGCACCGCAAGACAACGCTCACTTTGTGGGCTGCGTTCATACTTTGTTTCAGCACGCTTTACTTCCTGATGAGCTGGATTCCCAAGCTGATGGAAGATTCGGGATTCGACGTGGCCGCTGGTCGCGACGCTTTCTTCCTGTTTAATCTTGGCGGCGTGATCGGCATTTACGTGATGGGCTGGATGTCTACACGGTGGACGCTGACGAACCTGATTTTTTACCTCTCCACCGCGTCGGCTGTCGGTATGGTCGTTTTCGCGCTCGTGCCGAATAATCTCAACCTGCTGTTGTCACTCACGTTGATCATCGGGATATTGCAGCAAGGCGGGTTTACAGGCCTGTACGGCGCAGCGGCCAAGGCCTATCCGACAAATATAAGAAGCACGGGTATTGGCTGGTCGATCGGCCTCGGAAGGCTCGGCGCCGTGCTCGGCCCCTTAGTTGCTGGCTACCTGATTGCCGGTGGCTTCAGTATGTCCGCTAACTACTTCTTCTTTGCGGTACCGATGGCGGTCGGCGGCTATATCGCCTATCGGCTGAATATCAAATAGCCGGAGATAAATTTTCCCGGTAGCGCGCGGCGTATAGGGTAGCCACGTTCCTGTCGTTGCCCACCATAAGCCACCCGCGCTGCAAGGCATTACGGAATGCCGGTCCGGGTTGGAATGCCCGGGTTGAGTGCATAGCGATAGCGGCATCGGTATCTACGTAGTTCGATCGCGCCACCACAGGGCTATATTCAAACATTGTCTCAGTAGCTTGCAGGCATCCCGCGACAAGCTGCCGAAGGATCGGCGGCACCGGACAGGCCTGCAGAAACTGCCCAGGTGACCTTCTGAGGAGACGAATAATGAACATGTCATTGACACAGATCGTTGCTGCCATAGTAATGGTCGGCATCGCTGTCGCTCTCTTGTATGCATACCGTCGCTTTCTGGCCGTGAACTCCGAGCGGCGGATGCGAGAGATGATCCGGTCGGTCGGGCTCGATCCTGAACTTGCTGCGGGTGGCAATACCGAGGTGATCATCAAAGAAGTCCGGCAACGCTGCCGAAGCTGCTCAACCGAAGACGTTTGTGAGCGCTGGCTGACAGGCGATGAAAAGGGCGGCAACGAATTCTGCCCCAATTCGCTGGTTTTTGAGACGCTCAAGAAATACGGCGGCGCCGCCAGGTAAGCTCCGGACCAACCGGAGAATATCTGCCCATCACTCTGTCATTCAGAGATAGAAAATCGCTGCGCCGGTCATCTGCCGGAACGGCATCCGGTCCCGGCGATAATCCGTTGCCTTTCAGTTGTCTACTTGTCCGGGATTGTCAGGGCCACGAGTTCGCCGGCATGATTTGGAGCACCGGCCGCCACGACAATGTATTGCTTGCCATCAATCGCATAGGTCATCGGAATGCCACTTTGTCGTACCCCACCGAGGTCGACTTCTGCCAGGATTTCGCCGGTTCGCTTATCATGCGCACGAAACTTCGTTCCGCCACCCCACATCGCGTAAAGTCCTGCGCCTTCACCCGCGAACAACAGAGACCGGGTTACCAGTAAGCCCGCGCGCTCCAGGTGCCCCGTTCGTGGCAGGTCAACTCCAGACAGTTTTTCGTGATCGCGAATCCATTCGGGCGTGTCGCCATTCGCGACTGTCCAAAGCACCTTGCCGGTATTCATGTCGATGGCCGTGATTCTTCCCCAGGGTGGCTGGAGGAGTGGCAGCCCGAACGGTCCGTCAATCGATTCACCACGCTGCACGTAATTCATGTTCGATCGATCGGGATCGCTGATCATGCCGAGTACACCAAGCGTTGCGGCGGAGGAAACGTACATGATGCCCGACTCGGGATCGGCAACCGCGCCTTGCCAGTTGGCGCCACCGCCACCCGATGGCGACATCAATGTGCCTTTGTTCGATTCCGTATAAAGCGTTGCCGGCGTATAAACGGGCCCCAAGGTGTACTCGGATGCTATTTTCTTTGACTCCGCGAGTATTTCCGGTGTCAGGTCATTCAGCTGATCCTCTGTAACCCCATTTGGCATAAACGGTTCAGGCAGAGTCGGGATCGGTTGTGTCGGAGAGGTGACTTCGCCCGGTACATCGCTTCCGGGGAATGGTGTTTCGACGATTGGCCAGACCGGCTCGCCGGTGCGGCGGTCAAAAACAAAAGTCAGTCCGTGCTTGGTAATCTGCGCGACGGCCGGAATTTCCTTGCCGTCGACTTTAATGTCGATCAGCACCGGCGGTGCGGGCAGGTCGTAGTCCCAAATAGGGTGGTGAACCGTCTGGAAATGCCAGACCCGTTCGCCTGTTTTCGCGTCCAGGCACACAAGGCTTTGCGAATACAGGTTGTCGCCCGGTCGATGACCGCCGTAATAGTCGCCGGTCGGTGCTTCGGTTGGCAGGTACACATAGCCCAGTTCCGGGTCGGCAGACATCGGCGCCCAAACCCCGACGTTGCCGGTGAACTTCCAGGAATCATCAAGCCAGGTTTCGTGACCTGGCTCGCCAGGTTGAGGGATGGTGTGGAATATCCACAGGCGCTCGCCGGTTATCGCGTCATAACCGGTCACATTGCCGACCGGCATTTCTTTTGTCGGTGGAGCGCCGCCCGCCGGAAAAGCTGAGCCGACGATAACGACATCACCGACGACGATCGGCGGCGAGCTTGAGCCAATTCGTGCTTTGTCCAGGTCCATGTCCTGGTCGAGGCTGGCTTTCAGGTCGACGATCCCGCCGTCACCGAACGAGGTGAGCGGACGACCGCTCCCGGCATCCAGCGCGATCAGGTGATAACCCGGGGATATGACGTAAATGGTTTCCTGGTCTCCGTCACGGCGATACGCAACGCCACGTCCCGGACCTTTGCGAGGGGCGTTATCGCCACGTTCGCCTTCATCAATTCGATACATCCACAACGTTTCGCCCGACTGGGCATCGATTGCGACAACGGCTCGACGTATTCCCGCAGTTGCGTAAAGCACGCCGTTGGCCATTAGTGGTGTGGTTTCAAGGTTCGGCCACGAGACCGGGCCGAAATTATCCGACCGCCATCGCCAGGCGACTTGGAGTTCGCTGACATTGTCGCGATCGATGATATCGAGCGCGGAATAATTGGTGCTTCCTGCATCACCCCGATGATGCAGCCACTCGGTAGTTATACCCGCTCGGCCGGTCGAGGCTGCAAGTGCGGTGGGCGTGGTTTGTGCCGGAGCGACGAAAGACACATTGCCGAGCGTCTCGGGATCGTAGACCAGGTCAACCTGACCGGCGGCGTAAGCGTTCCGGTTCAGAATGAATGCAATGACATTGGAGTATTCGTCCCGGGACAAACCAGCCGGCTTTGTAACCGGCATGGTCTGCCGAGTTACGTCGTAGAAAGCGGCGAGCGACTGCCCCTGCCACTTTTCCATGAAGGCCTGACCGGTAATTGCCGGGCCTCCCTCGGCACCCTCGAGCTCCGGACCATGGCACACGGCACATTCGCGGCCGTACACGGTGCGTCCCGCGGACGCCTGAGACAGTGAATAGACGCCACTGTCGGTGCTCAACTGGGCTTGCACTACTGGCGGTGCCAGCAGTATGGAGAATAGACAGAGGTTCCGGACCAGCATATTTCTTACCCTATAAAGGAGACCGCTGGTCCAATACTAAACCAGCGGCCCTGAACTGTTCGAGTTTTCGCCCCCGGCACTAATTCTCCGGTTCAGCGTCGATGGGATTGCTCAGGCGACCAAGGCCATCAATTTCGACGTCGGCAATCGAGAACATGCGAAGATCGACTCCAATATTGCCTTTCGGGAACTTGTCCGTACCTTTGACCGCCGTGCCGCAGTGCACGCAATCGCCCGGTTCCATCGTAAACCAGATCGTTGCTTCCGAAAGAACTCGTTCGACAGAGAAGAAATAATTCGACGTGGAATCGTCAGTATAGAGTTCCCCGTCGACGTAACCCCTGACCAGCATGTCGTTCGGGTCATCGATTTCATCCGCCGTCGTAATCCACGGACCCATCGCGGCGAAAGTATCTGCCGCTTTGGATCGGGCGTGATAAATGAAATAGAGGTAATTGTCGTCCTCGAACCGGTGACGCCATTCCATGTGGTGCGGCAGGATGAGTTCGGGGTCCTGGTTGAGCGCGATTGAGTCTTCGCCAAACTTGATCCCGCTGGCCGTGCAATCGTTGGTCAGCGTGTAGCCAAATACGTGGTTCAGGATCTTGTCTTCAGCAACATCCTTCGCCGTGCTTTTGAATATGACCACCGGTTCCGGCTCCGGAATGGTGCGTCCATGGCGCCTGAGGATCCTGATGGGCTTGTTGTGACCCGTCAGGGCAGACCGCCCTTTCAGGAAATACATCGGGCTCTTCATGGGTCGATAGGCAAGCCGGTTGAGATGGTTGTTGTTAACGGCGCAACCCAGGATCTTTGATGCCCGCGGATTTGGTGCCATCCAGTCTGCGCTGACCAGGTCGATCAGCGCTAACTCGCCTGAGGCACCCTTGTCGATTGTCTTCTGCGCGGCTTCGAGCGCCGCATCTCCGCCTGCAATCAGGTCTTCCATCGTTGCCGGAGCCAGGGTGACCGCCTTCGAGTCATCGATCCGACCAATGACTGTTTCCTGGCCATTGAGTCGAATGGTTCCAAGCTTCACTGGCGCCTCCTCGGCATTCCGGGTGGTCCCGGGCGGTTTTATTTTGTTATGGCAGGATCAGCAGGCAATATCCTGTTGCGCCTTGCGATATAATATCGGCCGCGATTAAGAATGCTTGGAAGCGTAGCAATCCGGCCATGCCGGGGCTACGGGGAGAGGACATGGCTGTTTCGGATAACAAGAAAGCGGCGAAATCATCAACGGTTCACAGCGTGGTTGTGGCGTCAAAGCTGCTGGAATTTCTCGCTGACAGCGGGCGGCCGCAGCGGGTTACCGATATTGCCGCATTCCTCGGGATGACCAAAGCCCGGGTATCTCGTCATCTGAGCACGCTTTCTGACATCGGTATGGTCGCCAAGATGCCGGATAAAAGCGGATATCGACTCGGGCCGACTTTGTTTCGCCTGTCGAACGCGGCTCTCGATCAATACGAGATTACGAATATTGCGTATCGCTACATGGTGGTCTTGCGGAACCGGATCTCCGAGGCGATTTTGCTTGCGATTCCAGCGGGTGGCGACGCGCTTGTTGTTTCGACGATCAGCAGTGGCAAGCCATTATCACCACAGCTGGTTCGCGGCACTCGCTGGAGCATCCCGACGTCACCGTCTGCCTCGGTCATCCTCGCGTTCTCGCCGGATTTTGTAAGCGAGCGCGTCCTGGCGCGTCGCACCGAGCGGGACCCGGGCCGTGAGGTCCTTCTGGATCCCGCCGAGCAGCGCGCTGATTTCGCCCGGATCAAGCGACAGTTCTATTCCTTCGCAGAGGATCCGCATGAGGCCGGTTTTTCGGTCATTTCAGCACCAGTCTTCGACCACGCCGAGCGTCTCGAAGCGGCGCTCACGATAGTAATGAATCGTCGAGCCGGTTCTGCGAACCAGGAAATTCGTTTCCTGAAGCCGTTAAAGGAAACGGCGATCGAAATATCCCGTGCACTGGGATCTGTCGAGATGGCAGACAAAATGGCCGCGACACTTTAGAAAGATATTCGCAGGCCAGCCACTGAAAGCATTGCACGCGATCGCCTGATAATGGACGAGTGACCGACATGGCAAAGATTGTCCTGGGTATTGGCTGCGCTCACACGCCGCAGTTACATACGCCAGCAGATAAATGGGAGATTCGAGCCAGGCGCGACGCCGAGGACGGCGTTCCGTTGTGGTACAAGGGTGAACGCCTGAAATATGCCGAAGTAGCGGAAAAGCGGAAGGGCCAGAACCTGCAAGAACAAACGGCCATGTCGATTCGGCAGCAACGGTTGAAGAAATCACTTGACGCGATCAACAGGCTCAGCGAAATCTTCGCGGCGGCGAAGCCGGACGTGACGATCATTTTCGGCAATGATCAGGGCGAGATGTTTCTCGATGATATCAAGCCGGCATTCACGATCATGGGTTGTCCCGAGTTCGAGAACATGCCGCGAACCGACGATCAGAAATCCCGTCTGCCACCGGGCATCGAGCTGGCTGATTCCGGGCATCTGCCGGACGACGGGACCAGGGTGTTTCCAGGCCACCCCCGGCTCGCAAGTCACCTGGCAGCCTTCGCAACGGCACACGATTTTGACGTTGCCTATTCGGGTCGCCAGGTTCACCCGGATCCGGCTCGCGCGCAGTCAGGCGGTATGCCGCATTCCTACGGATTTATTTACAAGCAGATTTTTCGCGGCAACGTGACACCGCAGGTGCCGATAGATAACAACACGTTCTTCCCGCCGAACCAGCCGAGGGCGTCGCGATGCTATGCGTTTGGCCAGGTGCTGGGAGAGGCGATCCGGGCCTGGGACGAAGACCTGCGCGTTTGCGTCATTGCTACCGGAGGACTGAGCCATTTCGTCGTCGATGAAGAGTTCGATCGCGACATCATGCAGGCGATGGAAAGAAACGACTTCGAGCACCTCCTCACCTATCACGAGGGTTATTACCAGGCTGGTTCATCGGAGATCAAATCGTGGATCGCCGCTGGAGGCGCGATGCATGGCGCGGGCCTCACCGGCCATATTGTCGATTACCGCGCCCTGTACCGGACCCCGGGCGGAACAGGCAGCTCAGCTGCGTTCATGTACTGGCAATAACGATAAGGACCGGACCAGCGACAAGCCCAAATTCCCTCACTGAACGCCGGGGTTGAACTGTATGTGACACTCCTCGCACGGCGGATACAGCACGCCGCCGGCGTCAAACATGGCATCGACGTCCTGCTTCCTGGCAGCCTCGAGCGCGTCGATACCAGCACTGATCATCACGTCGGCAAATGCGTCCCAGGCAGGGTCACTTGCCCATGTGTTGTCATTGGGACCCGTGCCACCGGCCTTGACGGTTTTTCCTGCCTCGATGACGATGTTTGCGGCGTCGATAAATGCCTGCCATTCTTCGTCGGTCTGCGGGTCCTCTATGCCCCACAGGGTATCCGTGGCCGGAGTAATCACTGTGACCATCAGGTCCATAATGCTCATAGCAGGCACCGGGTCTTCGCCTTCAGACGTGGCATTCCGGGCGGCAAGAAGCGTGAGAAAGGCGACAAGACTGGCGATTATGAGCTTCATGGGGCGGTCCTTGTTGAAAGTTGCTGTTGGTGGCTATTGCACCAACCCGCAGTCTATATAACCCTTGTGGCCAGCCGGTATTTATTCGTGAAAGTACGTATGCGTTCTTCTGCAGGTTCGCAGAGCGGATCAGCCAAACGACTTTCGCCCCGACCCGCGCTACAATTTTGTCCCGGGATTGATCAATAACAATAAATCGTCCAACGACCCAAACTGGAGCAAGCTCGTCGGCCACACCATGGATTACCTTTCACTCATAGATCGCCTGAATGTGCTGGACGCGTGCGCGGTGTCGGATGCAATGGACAGCCTGGGCATTGAGGGAGTCGCTGAAGGCCTCACCCGGCGGTCAACCAACAACAAAATTGTCGGACGTGTGCAGACGATGAAACTGTCGGCAGGTCTTCCGCCCGGAGGAGCGAAAAGCCACCTGGGTACTCAGTCGGTCGAGCAGGCCGCACCGACTGACGTCATTGTTGTCGAGCAGCGAACAGGCATCATGGCCGCATGCTGGGGGGGCGTTCTGGCAACAGCTGCAGTGGAACAGAGCGTCAGGGGGGTCATTGTTGACGGCCCGGTACGCGATGTCGATGAATTCGATGATATCGGGCTGACCGTATTTTCGCGCTCAGTTACGCCTAAAACGGCGAGAGGACGTATTCACCAGTCGGGCGTGAACGTAGCCGTCGAGATCGGCAATGTTCATGTCGAGCCCGGAGACCTTGTCGTAGCCGACGGGACCGGCGTCGTGTTCGTTCCGGCCGGACTGGCCGAAGAGGTGATCTCTGTTGCAGAGCGAATCGCTGCCCGGGAAAGGCTGATGACGGAATTTGTGAAATCCGGTGAGCCGGTGACCCAGGTAATGGGCAAGGATTACGAATCAATGCTGGGCACGCAAAAGCCTGAGTAGAGATAGTCCCGATCGAAATGTGAGAAACCCGGGCTATCACCGTACGCAAGCACGAAACGTGTGATGGCCAATAGAATCAATACGCAATGGGAGGGAGAGCATCGTGTTTGAAGCGCTTGAAAATTCTGCAGTCGCACTGTGGGTGGGGGAGTCGCTTTATGGCTATCCGTTCATGTTGTCGCTGCATGCAGTTGGCCTTGCAATCGTTGTCGGTATATTTGTGATGCGTGACCTTCGGTTGCTGGGATGTTTCTCCGGTATCTCGTATGAGTCCATCGATGGGCTGAAGAAGCTGGCATGGACCGGTTTCCTGATTAACGCCATATCGGGGTGCTTTCTCTTTACATCGCAGGCGACAACATTCATTCACAGCACGCCTTTTCTGCTAAAAATTTCAATGATCTTTCTGGCCGCAATTTGCGCGGCTATTATCCAGA